>JAEURM010000056.1 GCA_016789245.1 Anaerolineales bacterium | reverse complement strand
TAAACTCACGGCCAGCACTACCAACGCGCCCACGGCCACAAACACCAGCGCCGTATCATACGCGCCGCGGCCCGCGCTGATGAGGAAGCCTAAGCCACGGTCTGCGCCTACAAATTCTCCCACCACTGCACCGATAACGGCCAACGTTGCGCCCACCTTTAGCCCGCCGAGCAAAACCGGAAGCGCGGCGGGCACTTCCAACTTGACGAACGTTTGCCAACGATTGGCGTTGTAAGACTCCAACAGTTCCCGCAATTGCGCATCCACCGTGCGCAGGCCGGTGAGCGTGTTGACGAGGATGGGAAAAAATACGATGAGGGCGCAGGTAACAACTTTTGAAATGAGCCCCACGCCCAGCCAGATGACTAACAACGGCGCAATAGCGGCAATGGGCACGGCTTGTGAAGCTACGATATAGGGCGTGAGCCAGCGTTCTAATGTGGGGGATTTTGCGGTGAGGTAGCCCAACACCGCACCAGCCGCAAGGCCCACGCTGAGCCCGAGAAAAACTTCCAGCAAGGTAATGGCCGTGTGGCGCGCCAACGAACCATCTAGCAGAGTTTGTAAAAAACGTTCCGCCACCCGCGCCGGCGTTGGCAAAATGAAGGCGGGCAAATCATTGGCCCGCGCCAAAACTTCCCACACCAATAAGCCCACCAACAGTGAACCAAGCCCCACCCACCAATAGGTGCTGAGCGAAGATTGTGCCGAGCTGGGACGAGGGGCTTTCATTAGATTATGAGACAACTTCTGTTATAGAATTACATCATTATATCGTTTTCAATTCTCAGGTCTTGGGCGCATGCAAAAACTCCTGCTTGAAAAAATAAATCAGCGCTCCGCAGTAGTGGGCATTGTAGGCTTGGGTTACGTGGGTTTGCCATTGGCCATGGAATTTGCGCGTGCCGGCTTGCGCGTGTTGGGTGTGGATGTGGATTTACGCAAAATAGAAGCCTTGCGGCGCGGCGAAAGTTACGTGCAAGATGTGCCCGCCGCGCATGTGCAAGAATGGTTGGCCGCTAAACGTTTTTACGCCACCACCGATTACGGTGAACTGCGCGCCGCCGATGCCGTGATTATTTGTGTGCCCACGCCGCTCCGCAAAACGCGTGACCCCGATATGAGTTACATTGTGAGCGCGGCGGAAAATGTGGTGGCGGTGAGCCACCCCGGCATGGTGGTTGTGTTGGAAAGCACCACCTACCCCGGCACCACCGAAGAAGTGTTCTTGCCGCCTCTGCAAACGCTGGGCTACACCGTTGGGCAAGATTTTTTCTTGGCGTTTTCACCAGAGCGCATTGACCCGGGCAACCAAAAATTTGGCGTCCACAACACACCCAAAGTGGTGGGCGGCGTAACGCCGGCTTGCACGGAAGTGGCCGCCGCGCTGTACGGCGTGGCCATTCACACGGTTGTGCCCGTTTCCTCGCCCCGCGCCGCTGAAATGGTAAAACTACTGGAAAACACTTTCCGCGCCGTGAACATTGGCTTGGTGAATGAAGTGGCGCTGATGTGCACCAAGTTGGGCATTGATGTGTGGGAAGTGATTGACGCGGCCACCACTAAGCCGTACGGCTTTATGAAGTTTACGCCCGGCCCGGGCATTGGCGGGCACTGTATTCCGGTTGACCCACTCTATCTTTCTTGGAAGCTCAAGGCGCTGAATTACACCGCCCGCTTCATTGAGTTAGCAGATAACATCAACGGGCAAATGCCCCATCACGTTATTTCCCTAGTGGCGGATGCACTAAACGAAGCGGGCAAGCCTTTGCGCGGCTCTACGGTGCTGGTGCTGGGCGCGGCCTACAAGCCGGATATTGATGACGTGCGCGAATCACCAGCGCTGGATGTGATGATTGAACTGCAACGGCGCCACGCGGCGGTGCAATATCATGACCCATTTGTGCCGCAAGTGCGCGTGAATGAGCGGTTGCTCAAATCCACGCCGCTCTCCACCGCCACGCTCGCCGCCGCCGATTGTGTCGTCATCATCACCCCCCACAGCCAAACCGATTGGGAATTGGTGGCCGCCCATGCGCCCGTAATTGTGGATACGCGGAATGCCATGAAGGGGCGCTCAATCACTGGCAACCTTGTGAGACTCTAGTTTCGATATGACGCAATATCTCCCCATCGTCATCGCTTCCGCCGTTTTGGCTTTTCTGGTTACGCCGCTCACCCGCTGGCTGGCGCGCCGCTGGGGCATGGTAGATCAGCCCGGCATCCGTAAAGCGCACCGTGACCCTACGCCGCTATTGGGCGGCATGGCCTTGTTTGTGGCCACCACCTTAGGCTTTTTAGCGTTTGGCAAAAGCGATTGGCTGACGCAAGGCCTTGGCATTTGGGGCGGCGGCGCGCTGATGTTTTTTACCGGCTTGTGGGATGACCGCTGGGGCATGTCTGCCAAGTTAAAAATGGCGGCCTGCGTGGTGGCCGCGTTGTTTGCCAGCGCGTTTGGCGTGCGCGTTCTGCTTTGGAACATCTGGTGGCTAGATACTTTGATTACGGTGCTGTGGATTGTGGGCATCACCAACGCCGCCAACTTAATGGATAACATGGATGGCCTCGCGGCTGGCCTAACGTTGGTGGCCGCTACATTTTTCTTCGCCCTAGCTTCGCTAGAAGGGCAAGGCCTAGTGTCCAGCCTCGCCGCCGCACTCATGGGCGCTTCCATTGGATTTTTGTTTTATAACTTGCCGCCCGCCGTTAGCTTTATGGGTGATTCCGGCTCACTTACGCTGGGCTTTATCTTGGCCACGCTGGGCATTCAAATCCGCTTCACTGAATTTAGTGTGGCCGCCACTTGGATGGCGCCGATTGTGGTGCTGGGTGTTTTTATTTTTGATACCACGCTCGTCACTATCTCGCGGCTCAGGCGCGGGCGCTCACCGTTTCAGGGCGGCTCAGACCATACTTCTCACCGGCTCACACAATTGGGCTTGAGCAAACCTCGCGCTGTGCTCACCCTGTACGTGGCGGCGGGCACGTTGGGCGCGCTCGCTATCATGTTCACGCGGCTAGAGCCGTTGTACGCCAATGTTGCGTTTTGGGTTTTGCTTTTGATTGGCTTGGCCGTGCTGTTCTTCTTTGAACGGATTGAACCGAAGCTTTCGGGTGAGCCGCCGCTGGTGCTGTTTCCCGGCAGTGGTGGCCTCACCGAAGCCGCGCGGGCCGCCCTCAGCCACAGCCCCAACCTCACCATCCTCCTCACACCACAAGCCAGCCGCGCGGAAGTGATTGAACTACTCACCACGCTGGCGGAACACCCCGCGCCCACGCACACTCTGCTTTCACGCGGCTTGGGTGAAGCGTGGTGGCAGGATTTGCCCGCCGCGCAACAAGCGCTCAAACTGCACGGCGTGTGCGTGGTAGTGAGCACAGAAGCAGAACCGCCATTGAATGATTTGCTCGTTTCAATCAAAAAAGCCAAGCTCATAATTGTGGGGCCGGGTGAGAGTGCGCCAGCGTTAGCGGTGCCAGAATTGCGCGCCGCCGTGGAAGCCGCGCCCGGCGAAGTGTTGTGGGCAATGAACGGCTCGGCTAGCTTAACGCGCCCCGTTATCACCGCCCGCGCCGCACCCCTCACCACAGAAATTCAACGGCAATTACTTCTGCAAGCCGCTGGGCATATTAAATCTAAACCCACTTCAGAACACAGATAGCTCACTGTATTCTGCCCTCAACATGCGTCTTTCATCATCCCAATTCATGGCCGCTTTGCCCGCCGCTGTGCGCGCTGAGTTGCCAGTGCCATTGCAAAAATTCCGCAGTATGCACCGCAGTTGGTTGTGCCAGCTGTATTACGCAGACCCGCGCTTGCATTATGAAGTTTGGAATTTGGGCGAGCGCCGCAACAAATTAGAACTGGGCTTACATTTTGAAAGCCGTGAGGCGCAGGAAAATCAGCGGCTTTTGCAGGGTTTTTCGAACCGCATGATAGAAATCAAAGCCGCGTTGGGCACACAATGGGAAGCGGAAAAGTGGGATAAGGGTTGGGCCAAAGTTTATGAAACCATCCCCTACGAACCATTTAGTGATACGTTACTAAAACAGGTGGCCGCGCGGTTGGCCAAAGCCATGCGCGTGCTAGAACCAATTTGGCATGATGTTGAGTAACGCACTCAACAAATTGGTACTCAATTTAAGATTCGCGTTGGTTGACTCGGCACTTAAAGAGTCATACAGTACAGTCACTGATGAAGCCCCGCAGGCTTCTGACTGACACAACATATCAGTGAAAGCATAACGGCGCACAACCGGCACACACCCCACCACTCGTTGAAGTGGATTGCGGGAATTGATGTCCATATTAAATTGCTGGTCACCAACGCCCACCCCTCCCTCTCACTGATATAGCTTAAGCGGTTTGGAATGACGTCCCAAATTGTCAGTCAGGTAGGTTTAGTCTGCGGGGCTTCCCACGTTAATTGCCCCTTATAATTTACCAAGCACGCTTAGGGATTGAACAGAAATAAACGGAGATGTCTGCGTCCGAAAAACGTTTTGTATTCCACTAGTTAAACCGCTCCACGCGCAATGGCGCTAAATCCACACTGGGCTTTTGGCCGGTGGCAACTTCTGCCACCACCTGCCCCGTACCCGGCCCCAGTGAAAGGCCAAGCATGGCGTGGCCGGTGGCCAGCAACAAATTCTTGTGCTTCGGCGAAAAACCAATCACCGGCAAACCATCCGGCGTAGTGGGGCGCAGGCCGGCCCATTGTTCTATCACCTCCAGTTTTTCATCAATCAGCAGATATTCACGCACGGCGCGCTCAATGCCCGCAATGTGTTTGGCGCTCACGGTGGTATCCAGCGCGCTCAATTCTAGGCGGCCCGTAAAGCGCAATACCTCGCCCATTGGCGTTACGGCCACGCGGCGCTCACCCAACAGTAGTGAATTGCGCGGCATGCTTTGGGGCGCGCGCATGGTAAGGCTGTAACCACGCGCCGGTTGCACCGGCAAATTAAAGCCCAAGCCGCGCACCACCACGGGTGACCAAGCTCCAGCGGCCAGCACCACTAGCTCTGGCTCAAACACTTCTTTAGCAGTGGCAACGCGTGTGATTTTGTTGCCAGTGCTTTCAAGCTGAGTAACAGGCGCATCTTCATAAATGTTTGCGCCTCGCTCCCGCACGCGGTTAGCCAGTAAACGCAGAAAGTGGCCGGGGTTGATGGATGCATCACCGGGGAAGCGCACGCCGCCCAAAATCTCTGGCCGCGCGGCTGGTTCGGCCGCATGCACCGCGTCAGCATCTAGCACTTCTGCCGCCATTCCGTGTTGGTGCAAAATTTCCGCTTCATGCTGGCCGCCCGCAAAGGCTTCCGCCGTTTGATACAAAAAAATCATGCCTTCTTCACGATAGAAGCAATCAAACTGTTCTTCCGCCATGAGCTTGGAAAAGTTTTGCGCGCTCAGTAAGCCGAGGGCTTTAAGGGGCGGGAGGCCGCGTTGCACATTCGCTTCGGAGCAGGCCAAGGCAAACTGCAACAGCCACGCCAGATAGACGGGGTCAACGCTTATCCGCAAACCAAACGGGCTACTCTCTGGCTTGAGCAACCATTTGAGCGCGGTGCCAATAATGCCGGGCGCGGCCAACGGCACAATGTGGCTGGGCACAATGTGGCCCGCATTGCCAGATGAGCTACCCGCCGCCACTTGCTTGCTATCCACAATGGTGACTTGGCGGCCGGCTTTGAGCAAATAGTAAGCGGCGTTCAACCCAATTGAGCCGCCGCCAATGATTAAGACATCAGTTTTGCTAGTCATGAGTTCTTTACGGGACGCAGATTACGCAGATATCGCAGATTTCGTTTTCCACATCTGCGTGCATCAGCGTTTATCTGCGTCCAAAAGGTTGGTAAAGCTTTTTTAGCGGATGCCTTCCGCAAACGGGTCACGCGCGTCTACCAACAAGTGGCCTTCCGCCATCACCCAAGCTTCACCAGTGATAGTGGGAATGAGCTGGCCGTTTACCGTTTGTACTTGGCCTTCAAAGATACTGCCCACCACACTCTGTTGCTTCCATACTTGGCCTTCCGCCAATTTGCCGTCCGCCTGTAAGCAAGCCAACTTGGCGCTGGTGCCTGTGCCGCAGGGAGAACGGTCATACGCTTTGCCCGGGCACAACACAAAACTTTGGCTATCGGCCTGAGCGGTGGGGCCAAACAATTCAATATGGTCAATTTCTGCGCCGTCCGCGCCCGTGTGGCCGTTGCGCGCCAACTGCTCTCGGATGTGCCAAGCCAACTCGGTGAGCGGCTCTAAATTCTGGAGTGAAATTTCCAAGCCATGATCATGGCACAAGAAAAACCAATTGCCGCCCCACGCAATATCACCATGCAAAGCGCGGCCATTCACTTCCACGCGGATGTGGCGTTGATGACGATACGCGGGCACGTTGCGCACCGAAACGCGATTGGGATATGGCGCGCTGGTTGTTGAGGCGTGGAGCGTGGCTTCTACTACGCCCACCGGCGTTTCCAACTTATAGGTTCCGGGGGTGGCGCGGCCCTGATAGGCCAGCGAGGCCATTACGCCAATGGTGCCGTGGCCGCACATACCCAAGTAACCTACGTTGTTGAAGAAGATGACGCCCCATTGGCAAGTGGAGTCTGCGGGCGGCACCAGTAACGCGCCCACCAATACATCGGAGCCGCGCGGCTCATTGAGCACTTGCGTGCGAAAAGAATCAAAATCTGTTTTCAGCCGCGCTAACTTTTCGGCCACGGTTCCAGTGCCTAAATCCGGCGCACCGGCTTCTATCAAGCGCGTAGGCTCACCGCCCGTGTGTGAATCTAAAAATGGGATACGGTGCATGATTAAATGGAATTTGAGATAAGAGCGCGCCCTTCGACTGCGCGGCTTGCTTACGGATGAACTAGCGTCCTGCCTGCGCCAGTGGCGCTCGGCACAGGTGAGCGGAGGCCCGCCGCTTTTGGGCGGGTCGCAGTCGAAGGAGGCGCCGCTTCGCTCAGGGTGCTTCCTTCACAGTTTTGTTTACTTAAACCTAAATTGTTTGTGCCAGCGCAAACACGCGTTCAAATTCGCGCCGGTCTTCATCTAAAAGCGGCAACAGCGGGCGGCGCGGGCCACCTACGGGAATGCCTAACAACTCACAGCCCAGCTTGGCTTTTTGGGTGTAACCGCCACCTTCCATGTTGCGTAACAGCGGCAAAAGTTTTTCCATGTGAGCGCGGGCGGTGGCAAAATCACCTGCGAGCGCGGCTTCTAAAACCGCCGCATGGGCGCGCGACGCGCAGGAGGCCGCGCCACCAATCCAACTTTCCGTGCCCCACAAGAAGTAGTCTAACGCCTGATCATCTGAGCCGCAGATAATTTGATAACGATAACCGTAGCGCAGGTGCATTTCATACACGCGGCTCATATCACCGCTGGCTTCTTTGATGCCGATAACGTGCGGATATTGCGCCAAGCCATCGAGCACTTCGTAGCCCACTTCCGTTCCGGCGCGCCACGGAAAGTTGTACAGTACGATAGGGATGGAAACGTTCTGCGCTACCGCCACATAGTGGGCCAACAATTCACGCTGGTTGGGGCGGGAGTACGGCGGCACGGCCACCATCAGCGCCTCGTAGCCCATCTTCTCCGCCAGTTGAGAATAGCGGATAACGTCGCGCGTGGCGCCGGAATTAGTACCGGCGATGAGCGTGGTTTTGCCGCCAGCGTAATCTTTAACGAACTGAAAGATTTCCAGCCGCTCGGCTTCGGTGAAAGCATACACTTCACCCGTGGTGCCACCGGGCACTAAGCCGGCCAAACCGTTGGCCAGCCCGTAATCAATCACTTGCTTGAGCGCCGCATAATTAATGGATTCATCTGAATTGAATGGGGTGACGATGGGTGCGTAAACGCCTTTGAGTTGCATAGGCTTTCCTTTGGAATGAGATATTGAATTTTAGCCTAACGGCGCAATCTTGACGGCCTGCGTGCCACAACAGCCGTCTTCCACCACCAGCGCAATGGCGCCGCTCAAGAGTGGCGCGTCTGCATCCGCCAGCTCAAATACCAAACGCCCATCCACCAACGCGCGCAGGCGATTGGCCTCCACTTCCAAATTCAGTTGATAGGCGCGTTCTAACTCCCAAGCAAAATCTATTTCGGCCAATACTTGTTCCGTATTGAGCACCTTGGTGAGGCGCAGTTTTCCGTTAGGTGCTAAGAGCAAGGCATAGTAACGGCGTAAACCTTGCACGCGGGCGGCAAGGCCACACGCTTGGGCCAGATGTGGGGTGAGGGCCGTTTGCACCGCGTAATTCGTCCACTCACGCGTGCCGGTGATGACTAAGCCACGCCCGTGATTTTGAATAACGCGGAAGGCCTCGCCAAATTCGGACGTAAACACATCCGCCGCGTTGACCCACTGGCGAGGCCACATAGTGCCCGTGGTGGCCGGGCGGTGAAATGAAACGGCGGGCGTGCCATCCCAAGTGAGGGCGTTGAGGTGGAGCTGGCCGGTTTGTGGTTCATCGGAGGCCACGGCTAGGCCAACTTGCGCAATAGCGGCTCCATTTAATTCAGGGATTTTCCATTCTAACTTCCCTGCTTCACCCGGATTGAGCGTGGTTGGCGGCGCTTCTAATATGAAGAGCCGGTCATCTTCGCTGTACCACTGAATAGCTAGACTCACATCAATGGGCAACTTGTTTGAAGCAGAAGCAATCACCTCTGCTTGAACGATTTGGCCGGGATAGAGAGTGGGTGATGCGTAGAGTTCATATGAGCCGGGCATAGAAATCGCTTCGGCGGGGATGAACGTCGGCGTAAACATCGCGCTCATCCCGAAAGCATCGAGGCGAAAGTCCAGCGTCAGGCAACGCTCATTAGGGAGGTTTGGGTGCGGCGTGTTAGAAACAGAAGAGGAGGCCACATCCAACACTTGAAAGCCTTGCACCGAGCCGGGCAGAGAAAAGTGGAAGCGCGCCCCGTTTTTGGGAGCGGCATACAGTTGGCTGTGCAGGGCGTAAGCAGACTGAAGAATGAAATCCGTTTCACGCACCGCATCACTAATCGCGCGGCCACCATCCGCCGTGGGTAAGTAGAGGCGGTCAGCCACCGGAGTCCGCCAATCAAGTTGGTTGAAAGCGGCCAAACCATTGCGCACCCCTAAAATGCAACCCACGTTGCCGGCATTGCAATCCGTATCCCAGCCGCAGGTGTTGACGATGGTTTGGGCGGTGTTGAAATCACCGCCGCTGTAGAGCAGGCTGAGGATGACCAGCCCATGATTGGGAACGATGTGGCAGTTGCCGCCATATAAATGATAGCCGTACTGCGCTTCAAGTTTGGCCCGGGCGGCACGCCAATCACGCGGGTCAGTGGCGTGCCAGTTGCGGATATCAGCAATCAGGCGTTGAATAACTGAATCTTTGGGGATGAAGGTAAGCGAAGTATCAAGTAGCTGGTTGAGATTTGATTCCACAAAGGCGTGCGCCACGAGTGAGGCGATGACCTGTGCGCCGTAAACGGCTTCGCCATCGTGGCTTACACAAGCGGCGCGGCGGGCGAGGTCTGCGGCCAAGGCTGGGTCAGCGGGTGAAACTAAGCCCCAAGCATCTATGAAGATTTGAGCGCCAATTTGCTCGGCAACAATTTTGCCATTGAGGGCCAGTGAACCAGACTGCGGTGCGGGGACGCCCGCCTTGAGGCGCA
>JAEURM010000055.1 GCA_016789245.1 Anaerolineales bacterium | reverse complement strand
AAAGCGAGATGATGGAAATGAGGATGCTGACGGTGAGGCTGAGGCCAAGCAAACGGCGCGTGCGGGCTGGCCCTAACGCCAAACACTCTCTGAATGAAACAGCCGTGCCGCGTTCCGCCGCTAGCGATACGCCGCGCAAAATGGCCGCTTGCATCATGTACGTTACGGTGGTGCTCACAATCAGCACCAGCACGGCCACCAGCCAAATGGCCGCCCACTGCCACGCCGGCCACGCGCGCACAACTTCTAGCCACTCAAAACCCAAGCCTAAGTTGGGCACACTTAGCAAACCAGAAATGCCGCCCAGCCCGCCCGCAATGGTGGCGGAGGGGATGATGGCAATAAAGGTGATGAAGCTCAGCACCCACAGTGAACGGTTACGGTGCGTAATGTGCCAAGCAGTGGTGAGGAGTTTTTGAATGTCCATTACGGTTTAGGTGTCGAAGTATCAAAGTGCCGAATGTCGCTTCGCCACGACAGAGCCACTGTCTATGTGGAGGACACTATGACACTTTTCACTCCCACTCAATCGTTGCCGGCGGTTTGCTGGAAATGTCGTACACCACGCGGTTGATGCCTTGCACTTCATTCACAATGCGGCTGGAGATTTTGGCCAAAATTTCATACGGCAAACGCGCCCAATCCGCCGTCATAAAATCATCCGTCGTCACGGCGCGCAGGGCGCACGCTTCTTGGTACGTGCGGCCATCGCCCATTACGCCTACGGAGCGCACGGGCAGAAGCACGGCAAAAGCTTGCGCGGTGGCACCTTTGAGCAAACCCGCCGCACCCAACTCATCCGTCACAATCTTATCGGCGGCGCGCAGGCGTTCTAGCCGCTCCCACGTAATGGCGCCCAAACAGCGCACCGCCAGCCCGGGGCCGGGGAACGGTTGCCGCCAAATCATGTGCTCGGGCAAGCCCAGCTCAAGGCCCACCGCGCGCACTTCATCTTTAAACATGTAGCGCAGTGGCTCCACCAATTTAAAATTCATATCCGCTGGTAAGCCGCCCACGTTGTGATGCGTTTTAATTTTGGCCGCCACGTTGCGCTCCGGCCCACTGCTTTCCACCACATCCGGGTAGATGGTGCCTTGCATCAGGAAATTTAATCCCTCACCCCTAATCCCTGAAGTTGAGGGGTTAGGGATTAGGGATTTTGCCTCGCGTTCAAACGTGCGGATAAATTTCTCGCCGATGATTTTGCGTTTTTGCTCGGGATCCGTTACACCCTCCAGCGCGGCAAGAAAATCTTCAGCGGCGTTGACGGCCACCAGCCGCGCGTGCAAATGATTGCGAAACGTTTCCACTACGCTTTCCGGTTCACCGGCCCGCAACATGCCCGTATCTACAAAAATGCACGTGAGTTGCTCACCCACGGCGCGGTGCACCAGCGCGGCGGCCACTGTGCTATCTACGCCGCCACTCACGCCCGCTACCACTTGGGCGCTTCCCACTTGGGCACGGATTTTGGCTACAGATTCTTCTACCATTGAGCCGGGCGTCCACGTAGCCCGTATCTCGGCGGCGTTGAGGAAGTTTTGCAGAACGGCGCGGCCCTGCGTGGTGTGGCTCACTTCCGGATGAAACTGAATGGCAAACAGGCGGCGTTCAGAGTTTTCCATCGCCGCAATTGGGCAATTATCAGAGGTGGCTATTACGCGGAAGCCGGGCGGCGCGGCATCTACTTTATCGCCGTGGCTGGCCCAAATTTGGGAAGTTTCTGGCAGGTTGTGGAGCAGGGCGGATTGATGATTGGTGATTTGTAATTGAGCGCGGCCATATTCCCGCGCGGCGGAGGCTTGCACGTGGCCGCCTAAGTTTTGCGCCAGCAATTGCATGCCATAGCACACGCCCAGCACAGGCAGGCCGCTCTCCAGTACGTAGGCGGGCAAAGCTGGTGCGCCCGCATCGTACACAGAGTTTGGCCCGCCGGAGAGGATGATGGCTTTGGGGTTGAGCGCCAGCACTTTTTCACGCGCGGCGTGGTGCGGAAATATCTCGCAGTACACTCGCGCCTCACGCACGCGGCGGGCAATGAGTTGCGTAAACTGAGAACCGAAATCAAGGATGGCGATGGAGTCCATTTTGAGAGGATTGGAGAATTAGAGGCAGGGTTATTTGTTATTGATTATCCGGTCACCACAAAGGCGCTAAGAACACTCACAAGCACGAAGTTTACTGAAGACCCTTTGTGAACTTTGTGCCCTTCGTTTCTTCGTGGTAAACCACCGTCAAAAATTAAAAGCGATTTTGCGTGCCATATCGCGAGACCACCAGTAGCCGTTGTGCGCGCTGATGGGCGTATCACCCACATCTACAAAATAGTCTTCAATCAGCTTCTGCGAGCCAGCCTCATACATGAAGCTGAGCGGGTAAGAAAAGAAATCATCTTTATCCATGAAGTTGAGCCAACGCGGGCCGGGTAAGTTTTCATCCGATGTCAGGCCAATATCTTGTGGGTTGAGCAGTTTGCCATCTAAGAAGCGCGTGATGAGGCCATTAGAACGCAAGGCCAGCGGCGTGATGGGCGAGCCAAACGTGTATAAGCGGCGGATGCGGATTTTGCCGCGTTGCACCATTTCGCGCAGGAGCACGGTGTTGTTCACGGTCAAATCGCCGCCCTTTGTTTGCGCCACTTCGTTGGAGCGGTGCAGGTGATACAGCCAATCGTGCGCAATCACCGTGCCGCCGCTGTGGGCAAAAATAGTTAATGAACAGTTCTTGTTCTCTTGGGCCATCATGCGTAGGAGTTCATTGGCCAGATGCTTAAAAACACGGCCCCGCACCGTGGTTTCACCATCATCCGAAACGTAATAAAACATATCGGCAATGCCGTAGAACAAGAACTCGCGCGCCCACCGCCGCGCAAAACTCAAAGGGTTAAATGTCCAATCGGTGCCGCGCAGATGTTTTTCTTGTGCCGTTACGCCTTCGGTGAGCCAACGTTCCGCCTCGGCCAGCTTTTCATCCGCGCTGGTGGCTTGGCCGGAGGCCCACCCCCATTCCACTTTTATAGGCCGCGCGGTGAAAGCCGGTTTACTCAGAGCGCGCAGTTCCCTCTGCACCAGCGCCAGCAAGGAATCATATTCCGTGTTGTGGCCCAGCGGGCTTACGTCTGGCGTCATGCCATGAATAAAAACGGGGATTTCTAGCCACGGGCGTGGTGTTTCAGTTTGCATGGCTTATTCTGCAAACGTAATGGCGCCATTTTCCATACTGGTGATGGCGGCTAATGATTCAATTGGGACGTGATATTGTTCCAACAGCTTACGGCCACCTTCAAACGTTTTCTCAATCAGCGTGCCAATGCCCACCAAAGACGAGCCCGCCACTTGCGTTAGCCGCACCAAGCCCATGATGGTTTGGCCGGTGGCCAGAAAGTCATCAATAATCAAGATGCGCTCGTTGTTGCCCAAGTATTCGGGAGAGATGATAAGTTCTATTGTGCGGCCGCGCGTGTGGGAAGGGGCCAGCGTGAGAAAAACTTCGTGCGGCATGGTGATGGGCTTGCTCTTGCGCGCGTACACCACCGGCAGGCCCAAATGCTTGCCCGTCATCAGGGCGGGCGCAATGCCCGAAATTTCAGCCGTGAGGATTTTAGTAGCGCCCACTTTGGTAAAACGTTCGGCCAGCGCCGCCCCGCAGGCGTCCATCAATAGTGCATCTACTTGGTGATTGATGAAGCCATCCACTTTGAGAATGCCGTTGCCTAAATTTTTGCCATCGCGCTGAATTCGGTCTATAAGAAGTTGCATAGTAGGTTTTGAAGATAGCCCTTCGCGGGCTTCTCTATATTTTAGTCCCGCTAAATTTTAATAGCCCGTGAAGGGCTGACTCATTGATTGGCCTGTATCCGCAATATAGCCAGACCTCGGGTGGCACGTACAAAACTCTGAAAATTACGGGCTTTTCTCGCGCCACCTGACAGGTCTTAATCTATTCTGGATCGAGTCTATTGTATCGAAAAAAGACCGGCTGGGCGTAGCGCAGACCGCCGATTTTTGGGGGATAAGTTTTGGGGAAATTAGGCCATGGATTAGTCTTCCGCCGCACCGATTTCACTTGTAGCTTCTGGCTTGCGGATGAGTGAGCCAACAATGCCCGTGGCCAACACGGCGATGACGAAGATTAATGTGAGAATGGCGAGTTGTTCTTTGTGCAAGCCCAACATGCCTTCTAGTAACCACTCTTCCGTAACCATCTTAAAGCCAATGAAAACTAAGATCACGGCCAGCGAATATTTGAGATAGTGAAATTTATCCATGACATCGGCGAGCAGAAAATACAGCGCCCGTAGGCCTAGGATGGCCATGATGTTGGACGTGAACACAATAAACGGGTCTTTCGTCACGCCAATGATGGCGGGGATGGAATCTACGGCAAAAATTAAGTCCGTAGTTTCAATCACCGCCAACACCAATACCAGCGGCGTAAACAGCCGCTTGCCGTTTTCAATGATGGAGAATTTCTCGCCATGGTAGTGATTGGTGAGTGGCAGATACCGTTTGAGAATTTTGACTGCGGCGTTGTCTTCAATCTTCGGCTCGTTCTCATCGTTCTCTCGCGCTAAGTTGAAGCCGGTGTAAATGAGAAACGCGCCAAACGCCAGCAGAATGGGATTAAAGTGGAAGCCGCCGAGAGTAACATGCGTCAGCTCTACTAATGAGGTGCCGAGGACGATAAAGACCGCCCGCATGATGAGTGCGCCGATAATGCCCCACACCAGCACGCGGCGCTGATACTGGGGCTCTACTTTAAAATAGCTGAAAATCACTACAAAGACGAACAGGTTATCCACGCTGAGCGATTTTTCCAGTAACCAGCCGGTGAAAAATTCCAGCGCCGCAGTGCCGCCCAACCACACGTACACAAAGCCGTTAAAGGCCAACGCCACGCCAATCCATAAGGCACTCATCAGCGCCGCCTCTTGGAAGTGGATGACGTGATTTTTCTTGGAGAACAGCCCAAGGTCAATCAAAATCAAAACCACCACAAAGGCCAAAAAACCTAACCAAGCCCAAATGCTCTCATTGCCCATTGTGTGTGCCTCGTGAATGTGGGGAAGTAAAGTGTGATTGTCCACGCAGGCGGGCTGTGGGTCAAGGCGAATGGTGTTTGTTTTGCCCTTAACCGGCCTCAATATAATTTGTTCGCTAAACGTCAGCCTCAGCCTAGCACAGCCGTTATAATGCCTGTATCCCATTTGTACAGGATTTTCTGGTATGGCACTTTCGGCTCCGCCCTCCGCCCCCGAGCAAGCTTGGCACGCTGATTCATCTGAGACTGTTCTTGAAAAACTACACACATCCCCCGAACATGGCTTAACCACCGCCGAAGCGCAGAAGCGGCTGGCTGAGTATGGCCATAATGAACTGCGCGAGAAGCCGCCAACGCCGTTTTGGCGCTTGGTGGTTGACCAACTCCGAAGTTTTGTAGTGCTTCTGCTCATTGGCGCCAGCATCATCTCTGCAGTGCTGGGCGAAGAAGTGGAAGCCATTGCCATTATTGCTATTGTGATTTTGAACACCGTGATTGGTGTGATTCAAGAATCCCGCGCCGAGGCTTCTCTGGCCGCGCTGAAAAAATTAGCCGCGCCGGATGCGC
Organism: Anaerolineales bacterium; assembly: GCA_016789245.1. The sequence goes on along the minus strand of JAEURM010000055.1, from coordinate 4,089 downwards.
GCGTTATCCGAGATGGAGCGCGCATCAACGTGCCCGCGCGCGAGTTGGTTCCCGGTGATGTGGTTCTGCTAGAAGCCGGTAACTTTATTCCGGCGGATGTGCGCTTGGTAGAAACTGTGAATTTGCGCGTGGAAGAAGCCGCGCTTACTGGGGAAAGCGTACCTTCTGAAAAGAAAGCGGCGCTAACGCTGGAGCCAGAAAGCCCATTGGGTGACCGGAAAAACATGGCTTTTATGGGCACGGTGGTTTCTTACGGGCGCGGCACGGGCGTGGTGGTGGGCACCGGCCTTACCACGCAAATTGGCCTCATTGCGCAAATGCTCTCTGCCGTGGAAGAAGAAGAAACGCCGCTCCAGAAGCGGCTGGAAGAGTTGGGCCGCACCCTGAGTATTGCGGCGTTGATTGTGGTGGCCATTGTGTTTGCCGTTGGGCTGTGGCAAGGCCAAGAGTTGTTGGAAGGCTTCATCATTGCCATTAGCCTAGCCATAGCCGCCGTGCCCGAAGGTTTGCCCGCCGTGGTTACCATCACGCTGGCGCTGGGCATGCGCGAAATGGTCAAGCGGCATGCCTTGGTGCGCCGCTTGGCTTCGGTGGAAACGCTCGGCTCGGCCAGCGTAATTTGTACGGATAAAACCGGCACGCTCACGCAAAACGCGATGACAACGGTGCGGCTGTGGGCGGCCGATGCGGCTTTGGAAGTGACTGGGCAAGGCTATGAGCCGCACGGCGTATTTAAGCGCAACGGGGAAGCGGTATCGCCACTGGAGTCTCCAGCCTTTCACACCTTGCTGTGGGCGGGGGCGTTGGTGAACGATGCGCTTCTGGAAAAAAGCACCAGTGCGGAAACTACCCGCATGGTGGGTGACCCCACTGAGGGCGCGCTAGTGGTGGCGGCGGCTAAAGCCAATTTGTGGCGGGAGCGTTTGGAGAAAGATTTTCCGCGCGTGGCTGAAAATCCGTTTGACTCCGCCCGTAAAACGATGAGCACCTTGCACGCCGTGAATGGCCCATTGCCGTTTGCGGTGCGTGGCCAACAAGTGGTGTGCGTTAAGGGTGCGCCGGATGTGGTGCTTCAACTTTGCACGCACAGCTTAGAGGCCAACGGCCACGCCGCGCCGCTTACAGACGAGCATCGTCAACAAATTCTAGAGTCCAACACCGGCTTTGCTAATCAGGCTTTGCGCGTGCTGGGCGTGGCGGTGCGGGCGTTGAATGCGCCGCTGGAGCCCTTTACATCCGAAACGGCGGAACGCGAATTGATTTTTGTGGGCTTGGCCGGCCTAATTGATCCGGCGCGGCCTGAAGTGGCGCCAGCGGTGGCACAAGCGCGGAGCGCTGGCATTCGCTCGGTGATGATTACGGGCGATTATCCGGATACGGCCCGCACCATCGCGCAACAAATTGGCCTGCTTCAGCCGGGCCGCAACGTGCTAACGGGCGCGGCGCTAGATAAGCTGAGCCACCCAGAATTACTCAAAGCCGTGCAAGAGACGGATGTGTTTGCGCGCGTGAGCCCGCAGAACAAAGTGATGATTGTGGACGCTTTGCAAAAAACGGGCGCGGTGACGGCGATGACGGGCGATGGCGTGAACGATGCGCCAGCCTTGAAGCGCGCGGATATTGGCGTGGCCATGGGCATTACGGGCACGGATGTGGCCAAAGAAGCGGCGGATATGGTGCTGACGGATGATAACTACGCCAGCATTGTGGCGGCGGTGGAACAGGGCCGCATAATTTACGCCAACATCCGCAAGTTTGTGTTTTTCTTGCTCTCCAGCAACGTGGCCGAAATTATGATTATTTTTCTCGCCACGCTGGCCGGTTTGCCCACACCGCTTACGGCCATTCAATTGCTGTGGTTGAATTTGATTACGGACGGCGCACCCGCGTTGGCCTTGGCGATGGAGAAGGGAGACCCGGATGTGATGGAACGCCCACCCCGGCCCAAGAATGAGCCAATCGTTAACCGTTCAATGGGCATTGGCATTGTGGTGCAAACCATTGCCCAAACCGGCGCCACGCTCACCGCACTGTTGGTGGGTCTGTATATTTCCATGAGCGCGGCTGGATTAATTCCAGCGGGTGCTAACCCCCTGCTGGCCATTCTGCAATATGAGTTTCACGTTGATTTGCATGGCGTGGGCGGTGATACCTTAACCAGCCTCGGCCAAACAATGGCGTTTGTTACGCTCTCCCTGTGTGAACTGTTCCGCGCGTACACCGTGCGCTCGGAGCGCACTTCGCTTTTCCGGATTGGCATGTTTAGTAACCGATACATGCAAATGGCGGTAGGTTTTTCGCTAATCTTACTGATACTCGTCGTTAACGTGCCTTTCCTGCAACCCATCTTCAATACGCATGCGCTCACCCTCACGGAGTGGGGCATTGTCTTCGTCTTTGCCCTTGTGCCGGCCATGGCGGAAGAAGTTACCAAGTGGTGGTTGCGAAGGCAGAAGATTTAACGAATTAGCGGCCGTGCCAATATGGTGCGGCAGTTGAGAAAGTGAGCAGGGGAACGGGTGCAGTGTAAATAACTTGTGACCCACAATTGCTACGGCGCAAAGACGCCCTTTTGTACTTGCGTCTTTGCGCCTTTCCGTTAAATGCGCGGCGCCAAATATGCCGCTTCGGCTTGTAGTAAACTTCCGCCATATGAACATCCGCACCATTACTTATTTTTGTGAAACGGGCTTTCTGCTCAAAGCTGAAGAGCTGAGCGTGGCCGGGCAAGCGTTGAATGAACTTAAACACGCGCTCACGGAGGCAGGCTTTGGCGTGCAAACCACGCGGCTGGCCGCGCCGCCGTTTGCGGTTACGTTGGCCGGGCAAGCGGAGAAAGTGCTGAGCTACGCCCAAGCGCTGGAAGACGCCGCCTTCGTCAACCAGATTGATTACGCCACCATAGGCCCCGCGCGGCCCGAAGATGGGGCGGAGTTTTTCCGCGCCATTCCGGAGGCCATTGCGGCCACACAAAATGTATTTGCCTCCGCCAGCATTGCCACGCCCGCCACTGGCATTAGCGTGGATGCGGCGCGTTGGGCGGCGGAAGTAATTGTACGTTGTGCGGCCACCACGCCGGATGGCTTTGGAAACCTGCGCTTCGCCGCGCTGGCCAACGTTCCCGCCGGCGTGCCGTTTTTGCCAGCGGCCTATCATTCTAGCGGTGCGCCCGCTGTAGCGTTGGGGATTGAATCTGCGGATTTGGCGGTGACGGCGTGTGGTGAGGCCAGCACTTTAGATGAAGCGCGCGCGCGGATAGTGAGCGCAGTGGAAACGCACGCCGCGCGGCTCACTGAAGTAATGAAGAAAGTGTGTGGGCGGCGCGGCTTAAATTTCCTCGGCTTAGATTTTGCATACGCGGTATATCCGGATGAAGCGCGTTCTTTGGGCGTGGCGCTAGAGCGGCTGATGGGCGGTAAGGTGGGGGAGCACGGCTCTCTGGCCGCCGCCGCCTTCCTCACCGAGGCGCTAGACCGCGCGCAGTTCAAGCGCGTGGGCTTCAATGGCTTGTTCTTGCCGGTGTTTGAAGATGCGGTGCTGGCTCGGCGCGCGGCAGAAGGCACGTTCACGGTGAATGATTTGCTGTTGTACTCCGCGGTGTGCGGCACGGGCTTAGATACTATTCCAGTGCCGGGTGATGTTTCAGCAGACGCTTTAGCGGCGGTGCTATTAGATGTAGCGGCGTTGGCCTTGCGGCTGAACAAGCCGCTCACCGCGCGCCTCATGCCCATGCCCGGCAAGCAAGCGGGGGAGAGTGTGCAATTTGATTTTGAGTTCTTCGCGCCCAGCCGCGTTCTGCCGCTCAAATCCAGCGGCCTCGGCGGCCTGCTAAGTAGCGTTTCGGCGTTTGAGTTGTTGGGGCGGTAGGTTTTTTGGACGCGGATAAACGCGGATACTGTCACTGCGAGTGAGCGAATCAGCCTCCCAAAGAAAACGAACCTATGTTTTCGGAGCTTGCTTACCCTTGCAGATACAGATCGCTCGCGTTGCTCGCTCGCAATGTCAATTGCCCTAATTCAGACTCCAGCTTCCCTTCAAACCCCGCACGATAAACAAATTTGAATCTACTGTGGCTCATCTCTTTGCCGC
>JAEURM010000054.1 GCA_016789245.1 Anaerolineales bacterium | reverse complement strand
TGCGAGGATGAACGGTACGCATATAGTTGGGTTGAACACAGTTAACCACGAAGCACACTAAGTTAGCACGAAGGCACACGAAGTTCTTCTGATTAATCGCAAGTACAATAACGGCTAACCACTAACTACGCAGAGGAGTTTTACCATGGCTGTTCGCACTGTTACCGCAGAATGGAAAGGCACGCTCAAAGAGGGCAATGGCGTGATGCACTTGCCCAGCATGAACTATGAGGGGCCGTTTACGTGGGCCTCACGTTTTAGTGATGGTAAAGGCACCAACCCAGAAGAACTGTTGGGCGCCGCGCATGCTGGCTGTTTCTCAATGTTTCTTTCGGCCCTTATCACCAAAGCGGGCTTCACGCCCACGCGCATTCACACCACTGCCAATGTTCACCTTACGGATGGCCCCACCATCAGCCTGATTGAGCTGAACTGCGAAGCGGAAGTGCCGGGCCTAAGCGCGGAAGAGTTTGCCACGCACGCCGCCGCCGCTAAACAAAATTGCCCGGTTTCCAAAGCCCTCGCCGGGCCAGAGATTAAGTTGACGGCCACTCTCAAGTAATTGCGCGTGAAACGTGAGGGCGTTTTACGTTTCACCTTTCACGCATGTCTGCTCTCCACGCCTTCCTTGCCAATTTAGTGGATTACGCCGGATTGTTTCCACCGGCCAGTTTGCCATTATACGAAGCCATCCGTAACCAGGCGGCGTACCAACGGCACGCGGACGCGTGGAGGCTGGGTCGCTTCATTTGCCCCGCCACGCAATTGGCCGCGCTGGTGCCCTATCAAGAACTATTCACCGCCGAGCGCCCGCTCACCATCTCCGCGCTTGGCCCAAAAACTTCTGAAAAGTTTTTAGATGAGATGCACGCCACGTTGGCGCACCTCCACGCCTTTCACCAAGCGTGGGGCGCGCTGGGTAAAGTGGAAGCATTGGAATTAACTCTGCCCGCGCCGCTAGCCAATGAAGGCACGCTGGCCGCCATTGCCGCCGCGCTCACTTTCCCGTTGAGCGTTTTCTATGAACTGCCGTTTGATGAAAACTGGTCAGCCTATCTGCCCAACTTTTTAGCGGCGCTGGCCGCACACAACGTGCAAGCCGCACAACCCGTGGGCTTCAAATTGCGCACGGGCGGCGTGGTGGCCTCCGCATTTCCGTCCACCGCGCAAGTGGCCGCCGCCCTCACCGAGTGTCGCGCTCACGGCCTCGCGCTCAAATGCACAGCAGGCCTGCATCACCCGGTGCGCCACTTCAATGCAAGTGTGCAAACCAAAATGCACGGCTTCATCAATGTGTTTGGCGCGGGCATGCTAGCGCACGCGCACCAACTTAGCGCCAGCGGCGTGCAAGCCATTTTGGAAGATGAGGCCGCCAGTGATTTTGAATTTACAGCGTCAACGTTTAGTTGGTGCGGCTTAAGTATCGCCGCCGAAGAAATTACTCACTTACGCCAAACAACCTTGCTCTCTTTCGGCAGTTGCAGTTTTGATGAGCCGCGGGAAGATTTGCACGCGCTGGGTTGGTATTAAGCGCTTTACCACGAAGACACCAAAGCTCTAAGTTTTACAAAGATCCTTGATGAACTCCGTGTTCTTCGCGTCTTTGTGGTTAAACATCTATGCATTCATTTATTCCCGTCTCTCCTACTTCCCAATTCCCACTTCAAAATTTACCCTACGGCGTGTTCAAGCCAAGAGATGGCTCGGCGCGTGTGGGCGTGGCGATTGGGGAATATGTGGTGGATTTAAATGCCCTTGACGAAGCGGGCCTGTTTGCTGGCACAGCCGTAAACGAGCGGCCGGTGTTTGGCCAGCCGTCACTCAATGCCTTCCTGGCCCTCGGCCCCGCCGCGTGGCGTGAGGTACGGGCCACACTTCAAAAATTGCTCAGCGCGGATGAGCCGCGTTTGCGTGATGATTTCAATCTGCGCGCCCAAGCCCTGCATCTGCAAACCAACGTGCAATTGCAAATGCCGGTGGAGATTGGCGATTACACCGATTTTTATTCCTCCTATCACCACGCGCACAACGTGGGCACCATGTTGCGCGGCGCGGATAACGCGCTGATGCCCAACTGGAAGCATTTGCCGGTGGCCTATCATGGCCGCGCTAGCTCTGTAGTGTTAAGCGGCACGCCAGTGCGCCGCCCGCTGGGCCAAAGTAAACCAGCCACTGCGGAGGCGCCCATCTTTGGTCCCAGCCGTAATTTAGATTTTGAACTAGAACTGGGCTTCTTGATCGGGCCGGGCAATGAGCTGGGCCAGCCTATCCCCATCGAACACGCCGAGCGGCACATTTTCGGTATGGTGCTGGTGAATGATTGGAGCGCGCGCGATATTCAGGCGTGGGAGTATCAGCCGCTAGGGCCGTTCCTTGCTAAAAACTTTGCCACCAGCATTTCCCCGTGGGTGGTGCCGCTGGAAGCACTAGCGCCGTTCAAACAACCTTTGCCCGCGCAAGAACCGGAGCCCTTGCCATATCTCCGCCGTGCGGATGATTGGACATACGATATTGCGCTAGAAGTAAGTTTGCAAAGCGCACGCATGGAACAGTCGCACCCCATCACGCGCACCAATTTCAATCATTTGTATTGGAGCATTAGCCAGCAGTTGGCGCATCACACCGTAAATGGCTGTAATTTGCGCACCGGAGATTTGTTGGCTTCCGGAACTATCAGCGGCCCCACGCCAGAAGCACGCGGCTCACTTTTAGAATTAACGTGGCGCGGCTCACAACCGTTGAGTTTGCCTAATGGCGAGCAACGCAAGTTTATTGAAGATGGTGACCGGATAACCATTTCCGGCTACTGCCAAGCAGACGGCTACCGCGTGGGTTTTGGGGAATGTACAGGCGTGGTGGTGGAAAGTTAATGGTTAGCCCAGATGCCAGACCTGACAGGTGGCACGAGAGAAGGCTTCGGTTTTTCGATACTTTGTGCGCGTCACCTGTCAGGTCTTAATAGGCCGGGCGTTAGTGCTCACCTGCCGCTAAGGGCCAACGCCCTGAACCGCTGGCGAAGGCAGGATGGCATAGCCAGTGGTTCATCTAATCTCCATGCTCTCTGTGTGCTCCGTGGTAAGAGTTCGTTTTATCCGTGCACAGAAAAAACTCTGGCTAAATCCGCCGTATGCTCAATAATCAAATCCGCATTGTAGGCTTGCAGTTGCGGGCGGGTGCTAAAGCCGCACAACACGCCAATGGTTTGCGCACCGGCCCGTTGGCCGCACAGCACATCCACCGAAGTATCCCCCACAATCACACACTCCGTTGACTGAACGCCTAGTTTTTCCGCACACCAAAAGATGGGGTCTGGATACGGTTTGGTGTGCGTGGCCGTTTGCGCGTGGGCCACAACTTGAAAATATTGCTGAAGATTGAACTGGTCTAAAAACGCGTGGGTGCCGCGTTCTGGCCGTGCGGTGACGATGCCCAACGTGTACTTCTGCGAAAGTTGTTGTAAAACCGACTCCACACCCGCCATCAACACAAAGTGCCCCTTAGTTTGCAAATCCATCTTATCCGCCAGCCAGTTGGAGAGCTTCACCAGTTCATCATCAATGTGCAAAATATCTGGGAAGCCCATAAGGGTGTTGAGGGGCGAGATGGCCGTGGTGAGCGCCCACCGCAAAGCCGGGCGTGGGTTGTGTTGCGGAAACAGCATTTTGAGTGGGCCGAGCATTTTGGCCGCGCGCTCAATGTATGCATCATCCGTATCCGCTAGCGTGCCGTCCAAATCAAAGAGAATGGTGCGCACGGCTTGAGGGTTGAAGCTCATAAAATCAGTTATTGGTTCTTAGTTACGGAGAGAATAACCAACAACTAATAACCGCCTATTTCAAATCCGGATACAACGCCAACACGTTTTCTAGCGTGGCTTGGTCTGGCGCGGCTAGCCAGAGGGTGTGCACGCCGTTGGTGAAGAGGCAGTGTAATTGCGCGGCTTCCCAACACTGCGCGCCCGGATACTCTACCGTGCGGCTGAAACGGTCATCCGCGTATTGCGTGAACGCCGCTACAAACTCATCCGCATCATCCTGCGTATCCCATTGCCAGTGCATGGCCAACACCAACTGATTATCCGCATCCCGCCGATATATCGTATAACTATCACCGCCCCAGCCCTCAGCGGCCCGCGCGGCGCGGCTGGCACTCACCCGCGCGCCCGTATCATCACCGTAGGCCAAAATCAAATAGGTGTACCACTCGCCCATCACGTTGCGCTCCACCTCGCGCCAGCCAGAGCCAAGCGTATCCGTCAGCGCCGGGCGCGGCACCGGGATGGGGTTATCACCCGCTTCATATTTTTCGGGGTGAATAATGTGTTCTGTGGAAAGCGGCGGCTCGGCCCACACCCCATCTACGCGCGTCCAACCGCCTTCTTTGTAATAGCGGCGCACAAAATCTAAGCCTTGGCTATACGGAAAGAAAAAGTCTTGTAGCAGGTACTCCGGCATTTCGCGGTAGATGCTCACATCCACATCATTTACCACTGAGTCATACTCGCGCTTTTCCGCCGGCGTGAGCGTTTGCTGATATTGCTCATCCAACAGCGTAGAATCGCCTTCTAACAAAGCTTGCAGGGCGGCGGCTTTTTCAGAGTCTTCTTCCCAGCCTTCTTCGCTAAAGCCCATATCCCGCAATTTATAATTTTGGTCTTGTAGAGCGTGGTTGTACTCATGGGCAAAAGTGGTTTTTTCATACGCGTTCAAATCACCTTGTTCAGAGACTATCACTAACTCTTTTGTATCCGGGTCATAAAAACCCGCTACGCCTTCCGAGTACAAACGCAAATACAAATTCTTTAAATCGAAGCCGGGCGGCAAAAGGCCCAGCAGTTCCAACATCAGCACGCTATCTTCCCACTCTTGGTCAGTGGTATCTTCTTCAAAATCTTTCAATTGGCGCGCCAGCACTTCATCCGTAGAAAGGAATTTGCGTTCCACTGCGTCACCCACCGGTTGCAGGCCACGTTGCTCAATCACCCACGCCTGAATTTCTTCCATCTCGCCAAAGGTGGCGTCATTGGGCGTGGGTGCGGGTTCAGGTGTTTTGTTTGGGTCTAGCGTGGGGCGCGGCGTGGAGGTAACGCTACTTTGCGCATAAATGTAATAGCCCGCCGCCCCGGCCACCACCAGGGCACAAGCCATAAAGCACAACAAAATGCCACAAGTTGCTAAAACTATCGGGATAGTTCGGTTGCGTGTGTTCATGGGGGAATTGTAACAACAAAATTCGTCACCGGATTATGGCTCGGATAAGCGGATAAAACGGATGAGCCTATCCGTTACCATCCGTTTATCCGCTTAAGCAATCCGTTGTCAATTTTGGTAAAGTTGGGCTGTGAATTTCTACCAACTACTAGACGTGCCGCCGGATGCCACGCCGGAGCAAATTAAGACGGCGTACCGCATTCAGGTTCAGCTTTACCACCCAGACCGTTTGCAGGGCGCAGGCGATAAAGTGAAAGCGTATGCCGAAGAGCGGCTGAAGAAAATTAACGCCGCGTACACCGTGCTGAGTGACCCAACCAAGCGGCGCGATTATGATGCGCGCGAACGCGCCGCGCAGGCCGCCCGCACTCCAACGTACGATGACGATGCCGCGCCGGGCTTTGGCTTCCGGGCCGCCCGCCCGCGCCGCAACCGCAGTGAACGCCAAGCCGCACGCGATTGGGAACGGCAGGAGGCCGAACTCCGCAAGACGGAGGACTTTATCCGCCGCCAACGGGAAGCCGCCGCCCAAGCCGAACGCGAACGCGCCGAAGCCGAAGCCCAGGCGCGTAAAACGGCGCGGGAGCGTTATCCACGCGCTCACATGCAAAGCGAGAGGCTCATCGTTTCCCTTCAACCAGAATTGTGGATGCCGTTTCTGCGCATTCCGGCGGGTGAATTCCGCATGGGCAGTGACCCATTGCTAGACCCGTTGGCCGTAGCCGCCGAGCGCCCGCAACATCTCATCCGCTTGAGTGAATACTTTATCAGCCAAGCACCGGTGACGTACGAACAATATCAGGCCTTTCAGCACGCGGTGCGGCCCGGCGTGCCGTGGAGTTTTCCCAGCAATCATGATATTCACCCGGTGACGAACGTTTCTTGGGATGATGCGTTGGAGTTTTGCCAGTGGCTGACGGGGCCGGGCTGGCGGTTCCGTTTGCCCACGGAGGCGGAGTGGGAGAAGGCGGCGCGCGGCGTGGATGGACGCGTGTTTCCGTGGGGCAATGAGTGGGATGCCACACGCACCAACGCGGATGATTTTGCCAACAGCACCACGCCAGTGGGTTTGTTTTCACCAGCGGGTGATAGCCCGTTTGGCTTGAGTGATATGAGCGGCAACGTGTGGGAGTGGTGCGCGGATAAATTTGATGCAGAGGAGTACGCGCGGCGCGAGGCGATTGTGAACCCAACCGGCCCACAAGAAGGTGAGGGCGTGGTTATTCGTGGCGGGTCTTTTGATGCGCCACTCAAACGCTCGCGATGCGCTCAAAGAAATTGGGATTATCCGTTCAAACGCCGGCCCAATTTAGGCTTTAGAGTGGTGGCCGTGCCAGTGGAGGTGGAGTGATTTTGCGAAGGCTTGTTGGCAGGTGGGCGGGTGAACAAGGGAGAAAGGGAGAGTCTCACCTGCACACTTTCGCCCCTGCTCCCCAAATCACTTCTGTCTCAAATGTTTGAGGATAGTGCCCCCATCATTCTGAAAGCCAAAAACATCTAACGGCGGAATGAGCGCGCCGAGGCCGAGAATGACGAAGTTGTAAAAAGCCGCAAAGCCTAGCGCCCAAAACGCCCACGCTGGCCAAAGCGGGCCGCTGATGAGCAACAAAAACGCCGCGCCGCCAATCAGCAAATTCACCCAAAAGCCGCCTAACGCACGTTGAATGTGAATCTTCCCCGGCAGAACTGGCTCATTGGGCGGGTACTCACATTTGGCCAAAATAGAAAAGTAGCTAATGCCCGTCATCGGGTAGCCCACACGCCGCGCCACCCACGCATGCCCCATATCATGCAACCAATCGCCCAAAAACATTACCAGCGCACACAAAATACCCACCAGCCAGCCCTCGCCCGCGCTCAGGCCAGATTGAGATGAAGCCAGCCACGCCAACGCAATGCCGCACAGCGCAAACGAGCCGAGGCTAACCAGCGTGATGCTGGTGGTGATACCGAAGAGGGTGAAGAGTTTGAAGGGCTTCATTAGTCAATCCGTTATGGGTTATTAGTTATTGAGTTATGGCCGCGCAGGCTTGTGGGAAAGCCAATTCCGCCCACTCGGCGTACATGGCGCCGGAGGGATGCAGGCCATCACTGGCAATCAGGTTCGGCTCATCCGCCGCGCGGCGTGAGATGGGCGTTATATCCACGTAATGCGCGCCCACACGCTCCGCTTCCTCGCCGTTCACCGCATTGAAGGCATCTATCTCGCTGGCAATCCGCGTTCGGTCTGCGGGCTTGGCAAACGGCGTCACGCTCCAATCTGGAATTGAAAGCACCAATACGCGCTGAGGCTCATCGCCCGCGTACTTCACGGCGCGCGCCAGCAGTGCCACAAACTCTGCGCGGTATTCATCCACACTGCGGCCACGGTATTGATTATTCACGCCAATCAGCAGTGAAACCAACTCAAACGGGCCTTGCGGATTAACCGAGTCAATCCCGGCGGAAAGCTCGTCCGTCGTCCAGCCGGTGGTGGCAATAATTTGCGGCGGCTCAATCTGCACGCCGTTCGCTTGCAGGCGGGCCGCCAACTGCACGGGCCAGCGCTCACTTTCCGGCACAGCTTCACCAATGGTGTAAGAATCTCCGAGGGCGAGGAAGCGGATGGGTTGAGCGTTGGGCATGATGCAGGAGAGTGAGGGATTAGGGGTTAGGGATTGAGCGGCGGGCGCAGAGCAGGCAGTGAGCAGAATGGCAAATAGCAAATGGCAGATGGCAAGCTGTTTGAACATACTTTGTGCTTGCCAATTTTAGGCGGCAGGTTTTTTTCTCTCACTGAGATAGTAATGCCAAAACAAACGCGCGGCAACGGCCCGCCACGGCTTCCATTGCTCGGCCATTGCGGTCAGTTCATCATAACTGGGGCGCGCGGGCAAGCCCTTGGCTTTTTGCACGGCCACAGCTAAAGCTAAATCACCGTGCGGCCACACATCAGGCCTCAGCAAACACATCAGCAAATAATTATCCGCCGTCCAGCGGCCAATGCCTTTCAACTTCACTAGCTCGGCGTGCGCGTCCGCATCACTCATTTCACTCAGCGATTCTGGCACAAATTGTTTGGCCAAAATAGCCTGCGCCAGCTCACGCGCGTACAACATTTTTTGGCGGCTGAAGCCAAACGCTTTCATTTCCGCATCAGTAAACTTTAGCACGCGGCGTGGTGTTACTTGGCCGCGGCAGGCCGTGCGCAAGCGGTTGAAGGCGGCGCGGGCAGAGGCTAGCGAAACTTGTTGTTCAAGGATGAGATAGACGAGGGTGACAAAGCCCGGCTCGCGCTCCCACAGCGGCGGCGGGCCGTATGTTTTGGCAATGCGGCGCAAATCCGGGTCACGGCGGCTTAGCGCCCGCACGCCGCGCAGGAGTTCAGTTTCAGTTAGCACAGAGAAATTCAATTTACAGTGCGCTTCTTCGCCGCCAACTCCGCCCGCTCCTGTTCCTTGAGGAAGGCAAGCGTGAGGGCGTTGGCCTGCGCTTGCCGGATTTGCTCCGGCGTGAGGCCAGCGGCGGGCGCGGCTACGGTGTATTCATGGGGCAAAGTAATGGCGCTAATGCCGGGGTCATCCGTATTGATGGTGGCGAGCAGGCCAGCTTCTAAAAAGCGTTTGAGGGGGTGGCTGGGAAAATCTGGCACAGTGCTGGTTTGCACATTGCTGGTGAGGTTGGCTTCAATGCCAATGGCGTGCTCTCGCATGTACTCTAACAAAGCTGGGTCTTCGGCGGCGCGCACGGCGTGGCCAATGCGCGTGGCCCCTAGCTCGCGGATGGCCTGCCACACATTTTCCGGCCCGCCGCCCTCACCGGCGTGAACGGTGATGTGCCAGCCAGCTTGGCGCGCGCGGCGGAAGTGCTCTACAAATAAGCCGCCCGGCCAGTTGCCTTCATCGCCCGCTAAATCCAACGCCACCAACCGGGTTTTGTGTTGCAGTAAAGCATTCAGTTCACCGCTCGCAATTTCTGGCCCAAAGTGGCGGCTGAGGATACCAATGAGGTTAACTTTCACGCCAAACTGCCGCGCGCCGGATTCTGCGCCATCGGCCACAGCCTCCACCACGGCGGCGGGGTGCAAGCCATGCGGCTGGGCCATAAACCATGGGCTAAACCGCAGTTCAATGTAATCAATGCCTTCACGCCGCGCATCTTCCACGTTTTCATAGGCAATGCGGCGGCACGCCTCGGCGTTCACCAGCACGCCCGTCATCCACTTAAAGCGTTGCAAAAAAGCCACAATGCCCGGTTGCGGCTCAGAAACTTGCACGTGCGGGCGCAGGCCTTCTACTTCAAAAGACGGCAGAGGCAAATTGTGTTGGCGGCCTAAATCTAAAATCGTTTCCAGCCGCACACTCCCGTCCAAGTGGCGGTGCAAATCAATCAGGGGCAGGCGGGGGTCAATCACGTTGGAAATTATACCTGCCATAAAGCTGGCGGGCTACGCCCAAACCATCACCAACTACCCACTGGTAACCACTGGGCTATAATTTTGAGTAAT
>JAEURM010000053.1 GCA_016789245.1 Anaerolineales bacterium | reverse complement strand
CGCGCAGGTGGATGCGCGCGAGGGCGGCCACATTCAATTGCGCTGGAATGATGCCTTTTACATGAGCGGCACCTTCCGCAAGTTGGAGCCAAACAAGCGGTTGGTTTTTACGTGGGATGCCTATTTGGATCCGGCCCCCACGCTGGTAACTGTTACCTTCAAAGAAACGGCTCGCGGCACGCAGGTAACAGTGGCGCGGAGCGGCCTGGGGGCCAACCGGCTGTGGGCGGGCGCGCGCAACGGCTTTATTGAACACTGGCCGGGTTTTTTAGAAAACCTAAAATCTTTATTGGAAACCGGCATAGATTTACGCTTCGCCCGCCGCCCACGGCTGGGCATTGGCATTGATGAGTTCAGTGCCGAAATTGCCAAGCAGATTGGCGTTCCCATAAGTAAAGGCGTGCGCCTTTCTGGCACGGTGGAGGGCACGGGCGCGCGCGCCGCTGGCCTGCAAAAGGATGATGTGCTGATTGCCCTCAATGGCAAAAAGCTGACGGATTGGAATTCTTTTGGCCCGGCGCTGGCTGGATTGAAAGCCGGTGATAAACCGAAAGTGGCCTTTTACCGTGGCGCACAAAAACAAAGCGTGGCACTGGAGCTGTCTAAATTCCCCAGTACAGAAGTGCCAGCCACCGGCGCCGAGCTAGCGGCCAAGATGCTGGCCAACTTCCAAGAGATTGAGGCGGCTTTGACCAAACAGTTGGAAGGATTAACCGAAGAACAGGCGGGCCGCCGCCCGAAAGAGAAAGAGTGGAGCGTGAAAGAATTATTAGCCCACTACATCCTCATGGAGCGTGATTATCAAAGCTGGGTGGCCGATATGCTGAATGACCAGCCCATCAACGATGACTTGCAAATGCGACCCAACGTCAATGAACGTTTGCAGGCCGTGGTCAGCCGCTTCCCAACCGTGGCCGCCCTGCGCGCGGAACTCAGCGCCGCAACCATTGAATCAGCCAAGTACGTGGAAAATTTTCCGGCGCATTTTGTTCAGCGCCGCCAGCACTTGTACCGCCGCGCCGCGCTTTGGCAATTAGAAGTGGTGCCGATGCATTTTTATGATGAGCACGGTGAGCAGTTGAAAGCCGTGTTGGAGGCCGTGAAGTGAACGAGTATTTATACGTGCTCAAGCCCGCGCGGCTGGCCATGCTTACAGATGGCCCGACGGAGCATGAGCAGAAAGTTGTGGCCGAGCATTTTGCCCACCTCCAACGCCTCACTGAAGCTGGGGTGATGATTTTGGTGGGCCGCACACAAAATACGGATGAAAGCACAATGGGCTTAGCCATTTTTCGGGCAGAAGATGATGAAGCCGCGCGTGAAATTATGAATAGTGACCCGGCCGTAATTAACGGTGTGATGACGGCCACGCTCTTCCCTTACCGAGTGGCCTTGATGGGTACTAAGCATGGGGCTTGAAAAACACCTGCCAGATTGAACGTTTAGCCCACTGGCGCGGTAAATTAGTTACCCGAATTGTTCTCAGAGGCATATCATGGCAACTAAATCCATCACGCTTAAACGCACGATTAAAGCCCCCGTGGCGGAAGTGTACCGGCTGTTCACCCGCGCTTCCGCCCTCCGGCAGTGGATGTGCGATACGGCACAATTTGAAGCCCGCAAAGGTGGCCGTGCGTACTTTGCATGGAACGATGGCTTCCAAGCTTTAGGCACAGTGAGCAAACTTGAGCCGAACAAAACCATCGCCTACTCTTGGCACGGGGCCGGCGAACCGGCCGTTTCACAAGTCAAAATCACCTTCAAAGAAAAGAACGGCGCCACGCAAGTGGCTATGGTACACAGCGGCTTGGGCAGTGGCAAAGCGTGGGCGCAAGCCGTGCAAGGGTTGGAGGGTGGCTGGGCCAGTACGCTAGAGAATCTGCAATCGATTTTAGAAACCGGTGAAGATTTGCGTATTGTGCGTCGCCCGATGCTGGGCATTGTGGGCATGAGTGCACTCGATGCCGAGACGGCCCAGAAAATTGGCACGCCCGCCAAAGAGGGAATTTTGGTGGGCGGCACTGTAGCTGGTATGGGCGCTGAAGCGGCCGGCTTGCTGGGCAGTGATGTGATTCAAAGCATTGGTGGCAAAAAGACTAGTTCTTTCCAATCACTCACCGGTGCCCTTTCTGCTCGGCATGCAGGTGATACCGTGCCCGTAGTGTTTTACCGGGGCCAAGAAAAGCTCACCAAACCGATGACGCTTTCCCGCCGCCCTTTGCCACCCACACCTGCCAGCGGCGCAGAGTTGGCCTCAGGCGTGCACGCCATTCATGAGCGCGAAATGGCGGCGCTGGCTGAAACCTTGAAAGACGCCACCGAAGCGGAAACCAGCCGCCGCCCAGCGGAAGGCGAGTGGAGCGTGAAAGAAATTTTGGTTCACATTCTGACCAATGAGCGTGGCATTCCAGATAACATTGCCGAATTGCTGACGGACTCTGGCCGTTGGTACGATGATTTTGATAATGAAAATGTTGCCCGCAACGCCGGTGCCATTGCCGTGTACGGCACGGCGGCGGAGCTAGTGAACCAAATCCGCGCCGCGCACGCAGAGCAAGAGGCGATGTACGCGGCCATTCCGGCGGCTACGTTTGCCAACCCACGCCTCGCGTGGCAACTCGGCTGGAATTTGCTCCAAGGCCCCACCCACATTGAAACGCATCTCACGCAAATCCGCGCCGCCCTTGAAGCCACGCGGCAAAGTTAGTTTGGGCCAAGATGGCCTGCAGTTCTGAAAGGATTTCACCATGTCTCTCCTCCGGCATATTGATTTAGCCTCGGTATACATTACCAAAGCCAATTGGCAGGCGGCCAAAACGTTTTACGCTGAGCAGTTTGGCCTTACGCCTACTTTTGCGGCCGATGAGTTTGGCTGGGCGCAGTTTGGCTTTGGCGAAGGCAAAAGTGAAGTGGCCCTGAGCCGCTGGGATGATGACGCTCCGCCCCCGCGCAAGGGCGCCATTGTGGTATTCAACGTGGCCAACGCGCACCAAGCCGTGGCCGAATTGCGGGCGCGCGGTGTAAAGTGCGATGACCCGATTGGCATTCCGGGTATGGTGACATATGCCAATATTTATGATTTAGAAGGCAATCAGTTCCAGATTGCCGGGCCAGCCCCGCAAGGGTGATTGGAACCTGAAACCCTAAGGGTCTTAAAGACCCTTAGGGTTTATCACAATCATGCCCCCCACTTGGCTTCTCAAGCTCGCCACAGGCCGGAACGTGACCTTTGCCCTTGCGGTGTGGCTGGCATTCAGCTTGCTCTTCTTTAACTTTGGCCCGTATCAGCTTTTGCGCGCCGCCAGCGGCAGTTTAGATTTGCTGGAAGAGCTGTTTGGCTACACGGCCAAGGAAGGCTACAACCGCATTTTTATTTTGGGTGAGGCGGGGCGGGCGTTGTACCAAAACTTTCAGTGGCTAGATTTGGTGAACGCCGCGTTAACCGTCATCGCGTTTACGCTGGCCCTCACCTACACCCTCCGCCGTTTATTTCCGGCTGGCCATGCCATGCAATGGCTTATTTGGCTTCCATCACTAGCGGGCGTGGGTGAATTAATTGAGAATTTCAGCCTGCTAGCCATGCTCAACCTCTTTCCCGCTGAGGCCCCCGTGCTGGCCGATTTAGCCAGCATTGCCACCCAGTTTAAGCAAACGGTGGGATTTGCCTGTTTGCCCATCATCGTTTTATCCTTCACCATGTTGGCCGCGCAAAGATTTATGGGGCGTGGCGAAGTGAAACATGGCTGAAAACTTTTTAGGATGGCCGGTGTGGGTGTGGGGCGGCATTTGTTTAGCCATCGCCGCCGTGTTTACGTTCCTTGTTCCCAAAAAACCACTCCAAACCGCCACTGGCCCGCGCCGCTTTCTGCTCCGGTGGGGGCACGCGTTGGTATGGGTGTTTTTGGCGGGCTGGTGTTTTGCTCTGGCCCTCGGCTGGCCCGGTGTGGGCAACGTTTTAGGATTAGGCGCTGGGCTTACTTACGCCGCGTTTTTGTTGGCGTTGTTGGCCCGCCGGTAACGCCGCTAGGGCGAAGCATTCGGCCCCACATATCACGTTTGACTCTCCTCGCACTCTGCGCCACAATGTTCCCATCTCATTTGGGAGTAGTGTGAATTTATGGCCCGCATTGTTGGTTTGAACGCCTTAGTTTTATATGCCGCTGACCCGAAGGCGCTGGCGGCGTGGTATCACAAATGGTTGGGATTAGTAACGCTAGAAAATGCCGATGATGGCAACTTTTACGGCGAGATTGAAGACGCGCACTCCGGCTTTACGTTTCAGTTTGCTATCTTCCAAGCGCCGCAAGCCCTGCCCGCCGGGCCGCGTTCTGCCATGCTCACCTACCGCGTGGATGATTACGATATTTTTGTGGGCGGGCTGGAGCGGGCGGGCATCACCGTTGAACGGGTGCAAGAAGATTATGGCCGCTTTGCCCGCCTGCAAGATCCCGAAGGCAACCCCATTGAACTGTATGCCCCCTTCGCACCGCCCGTGGTTGATTTGGGCCATGCGCACCACGAACACTAAGCATGAGTCCATCGGCAAATGTGAAGCGTGAGATGTCTTCAAATTTTCATTTGCTTTCACGTATCACGTATCACGTTTTACGCGTCTCGTTTCTCATTTCACTCATCACCCTCGCCGCCTGCGCACCACCTACGCCCATTTCTGTGCTAACGCCACTGCCGCCCTTGCCTACCAGTGCGCCCGCCACGCTGGCGGCTACGGCCACGCCATCCAGTGAGCCAACCATTACGCCAGTGATTGAAGTGACGCTGGCGGGGCCAACGGCTACTCCGGGCCGCGTTCTACTCTCGGCCACGCCAGAAGTTACGGCCACGCCAGCCTGTACCAGCGCGGCTGAATTTTTGGCGGATTTAACGGTTCCCGATGGCGCTCAATATTTGCCCGGCCAAACGCTGGTGAAAAAGTGGAGCGTGAAGAACTCCGGCAGTTGTGATTGGGGGCCGGGCTACCGTTTGGTCTTCATCAGTGGGGAGCCGCTCACCGGCGCACCCGGCGTCACCGCGCAAACTGAGTTTGCGCTGTATCCGGCGCGGGCCAACACACCCGCCGTATGGGAAATTCCCATGCGCGCGCCCGATGCACCCGGCACCTACACCGGCCGCTGGCAAGCGCGTGACCCGCAAGGCAATCTCTTCGGCACTTCCGTTTTCGTCACCATTGAAGTGATTCCGTTGCCGTAATAGGACACGGATAAACACGAAAGAACACGGTTAAAAATATCCGTGTGCGCGAAGCGCCCGCGTTCATCCGTGCCCCAAAACCAACCACCCACCAACACATCCGGTAAAAGTCCCGTTTAACTTGGCTCATGGGTCACGTATAATCCTAAATGCACCATGCCCAACAACGTTTTGTTAACCACCGCTGATGTTCAGGGCTTGCGCCGCTATTTGCCCGCCTCGCTCACCGAAGCCCTGCAATTTGATTTGCAAGCGCCGCCACCCGCCCTGCTTCAGCAGTGTGCGGGCCGCCTCAATCGGCTGGCTGAAACTACCTCCGCGTATCTTCCGGCCGATTTAGTGACGCGGCTGGCCAATGCCCCCGCCCCCGGCCAACCCGCCGGGCAGTTTGTGGAAGGCACTCTGCTGTTTGCGGATATCAGTGGTTTCACCGCCATGTCTGAAAAACTCAGCCGCAGTGGCCGCGAGGGCGCGGAAGAAATCACCGCCGTCGTCAATCGCTACCTGAGCGTAATGGTGGCCATTCTGCACGCCAACCGTGGCCAAGTGATGAAGTTTGGCGGTGACGCCATGCTGGGCCTATTCCCCGAGCCGGAAAGCGCCCTGCGCGCTACCGATGCCGCGCTGGCCATGCAGGCCGCCATGCAAGAGTTTGCTGAGACGAAAACCTCGCAAGGCACGTTTCCCTTACGGATGAAAGTGGGCCTGCACCGGGGACGTTTTTTTGCGGCGCAACTAGGCAACGCGGCGGGCATGGAATCTGCGCTCTTTGGCCGCGACGTAAACCTTACTGCCGCCGCCGAGAGTGCGGCCCAAGCCGGGCAAGTGATTTTGGATGAAGCCACACTTAAAGCCATTGGCCGCCCGTGCCGTGCTGTGCCATCGGCCACCGCCCCCGGCTACTTTGTGGTGGAACAGTTGGACGCACCCGATGCTTCCCCGGCGGGCACGCAAGAGACGCGCCTGCAATTTGAAGCCACGCCGGACGGCTTACGCCGCGCCACCCAAGTGTTGGATACGCTCACGCCGTATTTGCCGGCTGGCCTGCTCTCGCGACTCATCGTTACCACACAAATTTTAGGCTTTGAGGGTGAGCATCGTTTAGTGGCCGTGCTATTTGCCAATGTTCACGGCCTCGGCGATTTTGCCGACCGGCTTGGCCCGGGCCATGAAGCCACCATTACGGCTACCCTCAACCGCTACTTCACGCGCATGGCAGAAGCCATACAGGGTTTTGGCGGCGTGATTAACAAAATTGATTTGTATGATCACGGTGATAAATTAGTGGCGTTATTTGGTGCGCCGGTGGCACATGAAGATGATGCCGAACGCGCCATCCGGGCCGCGCTACTTATGCAAGAAGTATTGAAGGAAGAAGGAGGCAGGAAGCAGGGAGAAACTCCTTCGTTAAGCTTACTTCCCTCTTCCTTGTATCAACACATTGGCGTGAATTTTGGCAACGTGTTTGCCGGTTACGTGGGCACGCGCGCCCGCCGTGAGTACAGCGTAATTGGAGATGAGGTGAACTTGGCCGCACGCCTCATGTCTGTGGCACGGGCGGAACACATTATTGTGAGCCAAGCTTTGCAACGCCGTGTGCAAACGCTCTTCAACTTTACGCCGCAAGGTGAAGTGCGGCTGAAGGGCAAAGCCGAGCCAGTTTCTATTTTTAATGTGGATAGTGCGCGCGCCGCCAGTGCGGAGCGGGAACATGCCCTGCTCCGCGCGCCGCTGATTGGCCGCGAAGGCGAGTGGCAACGGCTGACTATGGCCGTAAGGCAATTACAAGCCGGGCGCGGGCAAATTGTTTCCATCATTGGTGAAGCTGGCTTGGGCAAAACGCGGCTAGCAGATGAATTACGCCGCTACCTCACCAATGAAGCTACCGTGCCCGTGCGCTGGGTGGAGGGCCGGTGCCTCTCCTACACCGAATCGGTGAGTTATGCGCCGGTGCAAGAACTTATCCGGCGGCTGATTGGCGCGGCCTCTGGTGCGAGCGAAGCGGATACGTGGCCACGCCTGCGCGCCGCACTCACGGCCGTGTTCAAGTCAGAAGAAGCCGCCGCGCATCTGCCGTACCTCGCCAACTTCCTCAACCTACACTTAGATGTGGAACAGCAAAACCGCGTGCGTTACTTAGACGCGGAAGCCTTGCAACGCCGCACATTTATTGCTGTGAGCGCGCTGGTGGAAGCGCTCAGCCGGCCACCCTCCCCGCCGCTTCTACTGGTGCTGGAAGACATTCACTGGATTGACCAAGCCTCGCGCGGCTTGGTGGAATACTTGATGCCGCTGGTGAGCCGTGCGCGGGTGGGCCTGATTTTGCTGTACCGGCCCGAGCGCACTAAAGTGTGCTGGCAAATTAAAGAGAAGGCCGCGCAAGAGTACGCCACCAACAATGTAGAAGTGGAACTCAGTCCCCTGCCCGCCGAACAAACCCAACAACTATTGGGTCACCTCACGCCGCGGTTGCAGTGGCCAGTAGATTTTCAACAACTCATCCTCAATCAAACGGAAGGCAACCCGCTGTATTTAGAAGAGCTTTTGCGCGTGCTGATTGAAAACAACGTGCTGAAGCGCGAAGTGGGCGGTGAGTGGCAAGTGAGCGGCGTGCTAGAAAACTTGCAAGTACCCGATACGCTGGAAGGCGTGATGATGACGCGGCTGGACGGCTTGGATGAGCCGAGCCGCAACACGGCGCAGGTGGCGGCGGTGATTGGCCGCTCATTTAACACCGCTGTGCTGGCGCACGTAACCAATGAAATGGATGAAGCGCGCCTATTCCCCAATTTGGAGCGTTTACAAGAATACGAGATTGCGGAAGAAACTCAGCCTGCGCCGGAGCGTGTGTTTACGTTCCGCCACGGCCTGATGCAGGAAGTTTCTTACGGGAGCCTCATGGCCCGCATCCGGCGGCAGGTGCACCGCCAAATTGCCGAGTACATTGAGGGCCGCACGACCGAAGATGAAAGCGTGTACCCCGCTGTGGCCCGCCATGCCTTTTTGGGCCAAGACTGGCCACGCGCGCTAAAGTATCAAACACTGGCGGGCCAGCAAGCACAACGCTTGTTTGCCAACGCCGAAGCCGTTGACCACTTCAACAAAGCTTTGCAGAGCGCCGACGCTCTGCCCGCCGAAGAAAACGGGGATGAGCGGCTAGCGATTCATTTGGCACTGGGTGAATTGCTCACCATCACTGCCAAGTATGAGAAGGCGCTGGAACATTTAGAGCACGCGCACACTTTAGCCGTGGCGCAGAACCAGCCGCCGGCTCAAGCGCGTGCGTGCCGCTGGTTTGCCCGCATCAATGAATTGCGGGGCAACTACCCCGCCGCCTTTGAGTGGATAGGCAAAGGCTTAGCGGTGCTGAACGGTGCCGAAACTGCCGAGGCCGCTGAACTGACGTTGATTGGCGCGCTAATTCATGTGCGGCAAGGTGATTACGAAACCGCCGCGCGTGAAGGCGAAGCGGCGCGCCGCATGGGTGGCACATTGGGCGACCAGCGTGTGGTGGCCCGGGCCAGCAACTTACTGGGCATTACGCGTTTACGCAACAACCCCAATGAAGCGGTAACGTTGTTTACACATGCCTTGGCGCTATACCAACAGGTGGGCGATGTGCAAGGCCAAGCGACGGCCAACAATTTAATGGCCAACGCTTACTTTGGTTTGGGCCAATGGGCCGCCGCCGCGCAAGCGTACGGCCAAGCGCGCACTAGCTTTGGGCAATTAGGGGATGTGTATCGCGCCACCATGGCCCTCAGCAATTTGGCCGGTGTGGCCCGTAACCAAGGCCAACTCAAACAAGCGTTGGAATATTACAGTTCTGCGCGCCAAACGTTTGAAAAGATTTCAGCCTCACCCGCCGTGCGGGGCGTGGTGGAAATGAATCTAGGTGAGACGCACCTACAGCTGAACAACATCCCGCTGGCGGAGCAACATCTCGGCGCGGCGCGGCGTTTGTTTGAGCAAACCAAATCCCGTGATTTTCTGCCGGAACTGCACCGTCACTTGGCCCGCGCGGCATTGTTTAGCTTACGCACGGATGAAGCCTTGGCCGAAGTTGAGCAAGCACTGAGCTTGGCGCAAGAATTGAACATGAAGAATGAGCAAGGGGCCGCCTTGCGCGTGCGCGGTGAAATTGCCCTCAGCCAGAAAAAAGCCGAAGCCGCTTTAGAAGCGTTGAGCGCCAGTGAAAGTTTGCTCGCCGAAGTGGCGGATGATTATGAATTGGCGCGTACGCGCGTTTTGTTGGGGCGCGCGTTAGCGCAGTTGAACCGGCCCACCGAAGCCCGCGCCGCTTTTGAAGCGGCCATCACCACTTTTGCCCGTTTAGAAGCCAAGAATGATTTACTCGTGGCCCAAATTTTGCGTTCCCAACTGATTGAAGCATCCAATCCAGGAGACTGATATGAAGCCGTCCTTTCCTCGCCGTGCCATCTCTGCCACGCTCTTAGGCTTTGGGCTGTTCGTTATCTTTGCGCTCACCCGCCCTACGCTCGTAGCCCGCGCCGCCGGAGTGATTGGCACCGGCACACCGGCCACCTGTCTCGCCAATCTAGATTCCAATCTACA
>JAEURM010000052.1 GCA_016789245.1 Anaerolineales bacterium | reverse complement strand
AGCGCCGGCGTGTGGGTGGGTTCACCGGCGTGGCGGCTGGTGCAGGCGCTTAATACACTCGTGAACGAGTATCAAGAAGTGACGATTGACGGCCTGCCAGAACTGAGCGGTGTGCTTCCAAGTGATGAGGCGCTTTTGCAAGCGATGGCGGCGGAGTTCAATCTTTCGGATCAGCACAATCGGCTGTTTACGCAACGCTTCAAACGCGATTTATCGGCGTATGAACTGCTTAAGCACATTAGCTTTGCGCCGATGCTCAACATCAACGGTTTCAAGAGTGGCTATTTAGGCGAAGGCACACACACCATCATCCCCAATGATGCGCGCGCGATTTGCGATTTCCGCATGCCGCCCGGCCTAACAGTGGAGCAAGTGCTGAGCGCCATCAAAGCACACTTGGAGCGGCGCGGCTTCAATGATATTCACGTGAGTATGGATTCTGGTTACCCGGCCGCGCGCACGCCGGTGGAGGCGCCGGTGGTGCAAGCCATGATGGCGGCCTACCGCGCCTTGGGCTTTGAGCCTACCATTCAACCCATGGAAGCTTCGGCCACGCCGTACTTTTTATACACGGATGTGCTGGGCTTGCCGTTTGTGTGGGGGGGGCTTGGTTCAGCCGGCGGTAGCCACGGGCCAGATGAGTGGTGCTCCGTTCAGGGCCTGCGAGATTTGCAGAAATCTACAGCGGCGTTTTTGAGCACATTTGCGGGTTACTAAAGCCACAGATGAATGCGGATTGGGCGAGCATCGTTAACATGAATTTCACAAAACGCTACGAAGACCTAGAATTTTAGCCCTGCGCTGGCTTCGAGCCAGTGAAGGGCTTTGCGTTGTTGAACAAATCCGTGTCCATCAATGTATATCTGCGATTCCAAATCACCTCCGCACCATTGGTAACCACACAAAATTTGAGGGCGGCCCGGCAATCAGTTGGGCGCTGATATCCGAAAACGGCTGGAGCGGGTCATTTGTGTTCAGGCGCAGTGCGCCCGCAAACGGCCCCAAGTTCCATGGCACGTAGCCTAAACCGCTGAGGGTGGCCGTGAGCGTTTGTGAGCCGTTGGGCGGAATGGTGAGCACCGCCGGTTGCGCGGAAAGCCAAACACTCGGCAGGGGCTGGTTGCGCAAAGTCCATTGGCGGTTGGCCAACGTAAAGCTGGGCGTTTTGAGATAACAGGCCACATTCACACCGCGCTCCGCTGAGGTGCCAGCGCCCACCGCCCACTTGCTGGGCAAAATTCCCATCGCCCCGTAACGAAATTCCGCGCGCCCGTTGGCCCGCAAAATAATCTGGAAGGTGTAACGCGGTGGGCTACTTTCTGGCGTGGGTTGCCACGGCGGCACATTTTCATAGCTCACCACAAACGTATCACTAGCCACCTTGCCCGCGCGGATTGCGCCGCCGCCGTTGGGATGCGTGGGGTCTAAATCTGCCCAGAGGGGCGCGAGCGTGCCCGCCGGTAAATTTTGATGCGGCAAACACGCCGCCACTTGTGAAGGCGAGTTGGGCTTGGGGCCGCTTATCCAACCATTAGAACTGACGTAAATCTGCTCATATAACTGGCCAAAGAGTGGCACGGGGAAGCCCACCGTGAACGGCGTGGTGAACACCATATCATCCGTCAAGGCCAGCGGCGCAAACGCGCTCATGTTGATGAGGGCCGGGCTGGTGATTGGGCCACTTACACTCCATTCCACGGTTGGCACGCTGATGGTGATGGCGAGCGGTTGCGGGCCAAGATTGTTGAGCGTGATAGCCGTGTTCTGCTGAACGGCAAACGGAAGCGTAGCGCTGAGGGGCGGCGCGGCGTATTGCAGGTGTGGCGCGTTAAGTGTGAGCGTGATATTGCGTGTGGCATTGGCCGTTAAGTTCAGCGGCAAATTTTCTGGCACGTAGCCTACGGCTGAGGCCGCAACGTTGTATGTGCTAATAAGCAAAGTAGTAGAGAAAAACCCCGCCGCGTTGGTTTCCACGTTCAGCCCTGTGCCCACACTTACTTGCCCGTACACGCCCTGCCCCATCCATCTATCTCGCAGTTGGCCGGAGAGTTGCGCCACCGGTTGCGTAGCCGTGATGACGTTTAGCGTCATGGCGTACGGTGTGAGAACCGAATCACGCACCACCAACAAACGTGCGTTGTATGTTCCTAAAGTGGGCACTTGCCGCGCATCAAATGTAACGGTGAGTGTGTAAATGCCGTTCTTGGGCAAAAGAATTTCGCTGGGCGCGCTTAGCCACGGCACATCCACCCGCGCCATTTGCACCGCTTTGTACGCATCCAGCCGCCCCCAACCGTAAACGTTATTCGGCACAGCATTCGCCGCATCGCCACATTCCGTGGAAAAGCGCGGCAGAGCGCTGGCCGCTAGCAATTCTCGCGTTTCGGCAATTTGCCCAATCAACGCCGGATTGGCAGACCACATCAGCGCCACCGTGCCGGCCACATGCGGCGTAGCCATAGAAGTGCCGCTGAGAAGCTGGGTGCCGCCGGTGGGCCACGCGGAGGGCACGTTCAGCCCGGGCGCAGAAATATCGGGTTTGAGGCGGCCATCTTCAGTTGGGCCACGTGAGGAAAACGTAGTGATGAAATCTTCACTATCCGTTGCGCCCACAGAAAATGCCGCGCTATAGTTACCGGGCTGATTGCTAGACGCACAGCCTTGTAGGATGGCGGTGTTACCGCTGGCGAACACGCCAAAAATGCCAGCGGCGTTCCAAGCTTCCACGTAACCCAAATACCACGGCTCACCACTCGGCCCACCCCATGAATTGTTGACGATGTGCGGGCGTAAATCGGGGCGCGGGTTTTCTAAATCTAAATCCGTAGGGGCCAGAATCCACTGCGCGCCGGCCAAAAGCAGAGCATCACTGCACGTCACCACATCACACGCCAACGTGGCTATCCAACGCGCGCCGGGCGCAACGCCCAACTGCAAGCCGTTTACACTGCCGCCCGCCAGCGTGCCCATGGTGTGTGTGCCGTGCCCACTCAAGTCTTGCGGCACAGCACGGAATCGATTTATGCCGCCAAACCAGTTGTACGCATGTTGCACGCCGCTCGCCGTGGTGCCACGGTAATTTTGAATGAGCGCGGTGTGAGAATACATCACGCCGGAATCAATGTTGGCTACCACAATGCCTTGCCCGTTTGCGGCCCACGTTTCCCACGCCAGCGGCGCGCGGATTCTTTCCACGCCCCACGCATAATTACCACTCGCCGCCGCTTCGCTTCCCGCCGAAATTTCAAGCGTGTGCTGAGTGTTCTCCGTCACCAGCGCCACATCACTTTGAGCGCCCAACCACTCGGCCAAAGCTAAATCACCGCGCACCCATAACGCGTTCACAATCCAAAAAGATTGCGTTTCTACGCCGCGCGCCTGCAAAATTGAAACGAGCGGGGCCTGAGTTTGCGCCGCGTGAGCTTGGAGAGTTTTCATCACTGCTTCACCGCGCTCGTTCCAATCTGCAATGGAAGCGGCCGCCCGCAAATCTGCTTGGTCTACTAAATACACAATCATTTCAGCTGAGCCATCGCGCTCTAACTGCGTGCGCAGTTCTGGCGTGAGCGGGCCGGGCCGCGCGGGCAATGGCACTCTCAGCGGCGCGGCTGGCTGGGCGCTGGGCGCGGCATTGGGCAGTGCCCACGCTTCCACCAGCCGCACGGTTTGCGTGGGCTGGCCAATGTTGGAGATGTAAATGGTATCCGTCACCACCTGCCCCAGCGGAGCGGTTACTTCCAAACTGGTAGTGAACTGCGCTTCGCTCACGCGCACCAAGCCCCACATCAGCCACAGGCCAGCCAGCGTCAGCGCCAGTAAACGGAAAAAGCGTGAAGGTTGCATGGCCGGATTGTAATGGGAAAGAATGGAAATAAAGTAAAAGACAGTTATCGCTCGCCAAGAACGCCAAGCTCGCCAAGTTTTCTTTGCGCTCTTTGCGGTAAAAATCCGCCACACATCTACAAAACCCAATCCCATAAAAACGCCCAGCAATTTGCTATAATCAAATAGAAAGGATGTGCTATGCCCAAAACCAAGACGCAATACATCTGCCAGAACTGTGGACGCGTGACGCCGCGCTACTTTGGCAAGTGCCCGCAGTGCGGGGCTTACGGCTCCATGACGGAAGAAACGGTGGCCGAGCCGGGCAAAGTTCCGGCGCGGGGGCTAACGGGCGGCGCACGCTCCACCCCTAAAACGCTCAAACAAATTGAAGGCGAAAGCGATGCGCGCTGGCCCCTGCCCATCAGCGAATTTGCGCGCGTGCTGGGCGGCGGCATTGTGCCGGGTTCTTTAGTGTTGGTGGGCGGTGACCCGGGCATTGGCAAATCCACGCTGATGCTGCAAATGGCAATGGAAATGGCGAAGGTGCAGTGTGTGCTGTATGTCTCCGGCGAAGAGTCGGAACGGCAGATCAAGATGCGCGCCGCGCGGCTGGCCGAAGAAGCGGGCGATGAAAAATCACCGTTGATGCAGGCCTTAGAAACTGAGCAATTACTGTTACTCACCGAAACCAGTTTAGACGCCATCCTCGAACACATTCATCAAATCAAACCGCGCTTGCTCATCATAGATTCGATTCAAACCGTGCATGTGCAAGGCTTAGAGTCCACCGCCGGCTCCGTGAGCCAAGTGCGCGAGTGTGCGGCGCGGCTTCAAGAACTCGCCAAAACTTCTGGCATCGCCGTGTTTCTCATCGGTCACGTCACTAAAGAAGGCACCATCGCTGGCCCGCGCGTGCTAGAGCACATTGTGGATACGGTGCTTCAACTGGAAGGTGACCGTTACCAAGCCTACCGGCTCCTGCGCGCGGCTAAAAATCGCTTCGGCGCTACTTCAGAAGTGGGCGTGTTTGAAATGACGGGCGCGGGCATGAGCGAAGTGAACAACCCCTCCGAAGTGTTTTTGGCAGAGCGCATGGTGAACGTGCCCGGTTCCGCGATTGCGGTGACGATGGAAGGCACGCGGCCCATTTTGGTGGAAGTGCAAGGCCTCACTAGCTCCACGCAACAAAACAACCCGCGCCGCACGCCTAACGGCGCAGATTTATACCGCGTGATGATGATTACGGCCGTGCTTCAACGGCGCTGTGGCGTGCGCTTGGTAGATCAAGATATCTTTGTAAACGTGGTGGGCGGCTTGCGGATTGATGAACCCGCCGCCGATTTAGCCATTGCCGCCGCCATTACGTCCTCCGCGCAAGATAGGGCCGTGCTGGCGGATTGCGCCTTGGTGGGCGAGATAGGTTTGAGCGGCGAACTCCGCGCCGTGAGCCAGTTGCCGCAACGCCTGCGGGAGGCCAAGCAGTTGGGCTTCCGCAAAGTCATTGTGCCGCGCAGTTTCCGCAAAGGCACAGAAGCCCTGCCCAACGGCCTAGAAATTGTGCAAGCCCGCCACTTGCGGGAGGCGCTGGAAGCGGTGTTGATTAAGTGAGTCCAGCCAAAACACAGGAAACATAGCAAATGATACGAGCAACAATCGCAGAAACGCGTGTCTTCGAAAGTTGGTTAGACTATCAAACGGCCATCAAACGTGCCATCGCACCTCTTACTGATGAGCAACTGCAACGGCGGCTTATACCCAGCCTGCGGACGCCCGGCGAAATTGCGCAACACATCGTCTTTGGGCGAGCCTTGCATCTGCATCGCACTCTCGGCGAGGCGGCGGCGGAATTAAAGCCGCTACTCCAATGGGAAGACGCTCACCCACCCCGCACTGCCGCCGAAATCCTGCACGGGCTGGAATTGACTTGGCGCTTCATCACGGATTATCTAATGCGCGGTTCAGCCACAGACGTTTTTCCCGAGGAGGAAGCCCTCATCACGCAGACCATTTGGGGACTACTTGACCATGATTTGCCCCACGCCGGGGAACTTTCATTGCTGTTAGGTGCCACTGGCCTGCCCGGCGTTGAGATTTAGTAAAGCGGCCGAAATAGAGATTGTGCAAGCCCGCCACCTGCGGGAAGCGGTGCTAATAAAGCAGGGATCTATACAGCTAGCGGCGGTATCAAACTTAGTTGGGCGTTTTCACGCCCAGCAAAACCATCAGGAGTTTTCGCCATGAATGAAAAATCTAATGCGCGGGTTTTTGGATATAAATTCGCCAGTATATATCCACTGTACGTGGAAAAGGCAGAACGCAAAAACCGCACGAAAAAAGAAGTTGACCAAATTATTTGCTGGCTCACGGGCTATACCCAAGCCGGCCTACAAAAACAAATCAAACAAGAAAACGATTTAGCGACCTTTTTTGCACAAGCGCCAGCCCTGAATCCAAATGCTTCACAGATCACAGGCGTAATTTGTGGCGTTCGCATAGAAGAGATTGAAGACCCATTGATGAAGAAAATCCGCTATTTAGATAAGCTGATTGATGAATTGGCCAAAGGCAAGACGATGGAGAAAATTCTGCGGCAATAACTTTCTTCATTTTCTAATTGACGTGGGCTTTAGGGTTGTGCTAGCATTACGTTAGATACGGTTCACTTTATTATTCATTATTCTCCTGAACCGCATCCCACCGGATTTATTCTGTTTTCATTCGTTTCCAGTTCGCCAATGCCACCTTCAGCGCTTTATCGTTAGTCGGCTAGCCGTTTTTGCATTTATCTCGCTGAACGCCCGCTATTACGAACTCTAAACAGATGAGTGCGGACTCGTCCGGTTACTCATCTGTTTTTATTGGGAGTACTGGCTGTGAGCGTTGAATTTATTTTTCGTCTATTGGGTATGATTGGTTTGGGTATTGGCGGGTTTTATGCCGGCGTAAATTGGGCGCGGCTGGCCGAAGTTTCTGCAGAGCCCGTGGCGCTGGCGTTTGTACTGGTGGGGGCGTTGGCTGGCCTTATCCTCACCCCATACTTCACCACCCGGCCAGCCAATTTCATCCGCAAACGCATTGGAGAATTACCCGCCTCCGTGCTGGTTTCTGGCATGGTGGGGCTCATTGTGGGGTTGCTCATTGCCAGCTTACTGGCTTACCCGCTCTCACTTTTACCCGCACCGTTTGGGCAAATTCTGCCGTTTGTGGGTGCCATTGTGTTTTCGTGGTTGGGCATTTCCATGTTTATGCTCCGCCAGCGGGATATTTTCTCCTTGTTCCGTGGGCGTTTGCCGGGCCGCATGGCGGCCGAGGGTGCGGGCGCGCAGAATGATGGCCGCAGTGTTCTGCTGGATACCAGTGTGATTATTGATGGCCGCATTGCCGATATTGCCAAAACCGGCTTTATTTCTGGCACCATCCTCGTGCCCAAATTTGTACTGAATGAACTGCAACACATCGCCGATTCGGCGGATACGCTCCGGCGCAACCGGGGGCGGCGCGGCTTAGATGTGCTCAACCAACTGCAAAAAGAAGCTACCGTGCCCATTAAAATCACGGATATGGACGCGCCCAGCGTGCGCGAAGTGGATGACAAACTGGTGAGCCTTGCCAAGCAACTCAACTGCGCCGTCATCACTAATGACTATAATCTCAACCACGTCGCACAAATTCAGGGCGTCACCGTGCTCAACATCAATGAGTTGGCGAATGCGGTGAAGGCGGTGCTTTTGCCCGGCGAAGGCCTGACGGTGAGAATCATCCAAGAAGGCAAAGAAATGAACCAAGGCGTGGGCTATTTGGATGATGGCACCATGGTGGTGGTGGATGAAGGCCGCCGCTACATGAATGGCACCTTGAACGTAGTGGTGACCAAAATTTTCCAAACCACGGCGGGCCGCATGATTTTTGCGCGGCCTGAGAATCTGGTAACCACCCCGGAGCGTTCGCGCAATTAATTCAAGAGCAAGCACCCTGAGCGAAGCGGCGTTTCTTCCACTAACACCTTTTTCTGGAAGCAAGTCGCGCCGTCGAAGGGCGCGTTTCTATTCAGACTAAAGCCAACGACTATGCCACTTACTCTTTACAACACCCTTTCGCGCCGCAAGGAAGAATTCAAGCCGATGGTGGAAGGCCGCATCCACATTTATGTGTGCGGGCCAACGGTGTATGACCATGCCCACATCGGCCACGCGCGCAACTACATTTCGTTTGATACGATTGTGCGCTTCTTGCGGTACTCTGGCTACCGCGTGCGCTACGTGCAAAACATTACGGACGTGGGCCACATTTTAGATTCTGGGGAAGACCGGATTCTCAAAGGCGCGGCGCGGGAGCGCATTGAGCCGATGGAAGTGGTGGAGCGCTACCAACGCTCTTACTTTGATGATATGGACGCGCTCGGCGTTCAGCGGCCCGATATTTCGCCGCGTGCCTCCGCCCATGTGCCGGAGCAAATTGAAATCATCAAGACGCTGATTGAAAAAGGCCACGCGTACGAAGTGAACGGCTCGGTGTATTTTGAAGTGCGCTCCTTCCCAGAATACGGCAAACTTTCTGGCCGCAAGGTGGAAGAAGCGGAAGAAGGCACCCGCGTGGCCGTGCGCGAAGAAAAACGCCACCCGGAAGATTTTGCGCTGTGGAAACTCGCGCCGCCGGAACACATCCTCAAGTGGCCCAGTCCGTGGGGTTGGGGGTACCCGGGCTGGCACATTGAATGCTCCGCCATGGCCAGCAAGTATTTGGG
Source organism: Anaerolineales bacterium (assembly GCA_016789245.1). The sequence goes on along the minus strand of JAEURM010000052.1, from coordinate 1,387 downwards.
TGAGACGTTTGATATTCACGGCGGCGGCGTGGATAACATCTTCCCGCACAACGAGTGCGAGATTGCCCAGAGCGAAGCGGCCAATGGTAAGCCGTTTGCCAATTATTGGTTGCTGGGCGGCTCCCTCACGCTAGATGGCGTGAAGATGAGCAAGAGCTTGGGCAATGTACTCGGCATCAAAGACGCGGTGAAAAAGTATAAGCCGGAATCCATTCGCTTCTTCACGTTCACTGCTCACTACCGCAGTCCGATTGATTTTTCAGAAGATGCGCTAGAAGCGGCCACCAAAGGCTGGGAGCGCGCCGTTAACCCGGCGCTGGCCCTGCGGGAACGCCTGCGCTCCCCCAACCTGCCCGAGGGCGGCGCGGAGGCGCTTTCCGCCGAGCTGACGGATATGAAACAACGTTTTGTGGAAGCGATGAATGATGATTTCAATATTCCGGTGGCGGTGAGCGTAATTTTTGATTTGGCGAAATTAACAAATACGCTTTTGGCGGCTGAGCCAGCCACCGGGCGCGGCGCGCTGGAAGCGGTGAACGCGCTGTATGAAGAACTGGCCGGGCAAGTGTTGGGCATTCTGCCACAAGAAGGCACGGCTGGCGGCGCGGCCAACGCCGAGCGTGAAGCCGACCTGATCCGGCTGTTGATTGAAATGCGCGCCGAAGCCCGCACGCGCAAAGATTTTGCCGCCTCCGATAAAATCCGTGACCGGCTGAAAGAAATTGGCGTGACGCTGGAAGACGGCAAGAGCGGCACGACGTGGAAGCTGGGCTAAAACAAAGCAGACGTTGACGTTAGCGTAACACCCGTAGCGCAGGCTTGAAGCCTGCGCTATTTTTTTGTTGGGCTCTAACGCCGCACTACGGGCAAGTACAACCGCTGGGCCGTGGGCCACACTTGCACGGTGGCGGAGGTGAGCGGGGAGCCACTAACGGTGATAGGGTAGTTGCCCGGCGTGCTGAAAGTGGCCGGAGCAACAGTGGCACGCACCATGAATCGGTTGCCGAACTCAGTGGTGAGCGGTGCGCCGTTCCACTCAATTTGGCTACTGCCGTTGAAGCCATCCCCCTGCACCACCAACACAAAAGCCGGGTCACTCACAGCCACCACCAGCGGCGAAATGGCCAGCTTAGTAATCACTTCATATGCGCCCGCATCACACGCGCCGCCCAAACTGCGCGTTGCGCCGCGCTGGTCTGTGGCGGGGCAGTACGTGGCGTTGGCGGTGTTGAGGGCTGGGCTTCCGGCTAACAGCGCGCGGGTGGGCGCATAACCGCCGTTATCTGCCAGAGCGCCTAGTTTGGGGTCTGCAATGGTAATGTTGCTGGCGCAGTTGGTTTCGTTCCAATAATTTGGGTTGGGGTTCCGATTTGGAAATTGGTAACTG
>JAEURM010000051.1 GCA_016789245.1 Anaerolineales bacterium | reverse complement strand
CAAGACTAAACGCCTAAATTAGCTCTGCCCTGCGGCAGGAACCGCCACCTCGTCACCCACCGATTGGTGGGCCTTGCGCTCATCGTTCCCAAAGATTTATTTCCGCAATAAGCACTTACCTTTCATAATTGAAGTAGTTATAACCCGCTCCAGCCAAAGATTGTAATAGGAATCTTGGCGCACGCCTAATCTTGGCTTAACTTCACGGTGCTGAGCGGCTGGCGTAACTTCCACGCCCACAGGGCTACCGGCGCCAGTGAAGCTACACTCAACCATAGTGAGAGCGTGCGCGGGTCCCACTGAAGCCGGTCTAACAATTCACCGCTGGCCCACGTGGAAATAGACATGAGCAACGTAAAAATGGCCAAGTTCAGCGCAAACACACGGCCTAAAAATCCGCCGGGCGTTTTCATTTGAATCAAAATATCACTATACGTCCAGTTAATGGAGCCGCCCATGCCGCGCAAAACCCAGCCCACCAGCACTAACTCCAACGTGGGCGAGAAGCCCACCACCAGCCAGCCCAGCACAATCAGCACAAAACCGCCCAAAATCGCTTCATCCAACTTGCGGGCCGAGCCATCATGCAGGCGATTGCCGACAATGGGGCCAATAACAGTGCCTACGCCAAACGCTATCAGCATCAGCGCAAATGCGCCGCCGCCATCCGCGCCCACCGGAAACACCCGCGCCGCCAGCACCGCTGAAATTACATCCACACTGCCGGTTTGCCCCAATCCTTTCACCGTGGCAATCCAGCCCACGGCCGGGTTTTGGCGCACGTACGCCAGCCCGTCCACAAAATCACGCCAGCCGCTGGTTTCTGTGTGTTGTGCCGTTTTCATTGCGCCCCCACTTATGCCCGCAATCAGCACGGCGGATAAAATAAAACTAAAGGAATCAATCACCAAAGCCGTTTCGGCGCCGAGACCGGCGGCCACCAAACCGCCCACCGCGCCACCCACGGCCAACATGGCTGACCAAGTGACACTGGCGAGTGTGTTGGCCACCAGCAACTCATCCTCCGCCACCACTTGCGGCACCAGCGCCGAGCGCGCTGGCTCAAAAAATGCCGAGACCATGAACTGCAACGCCGAAAGCAAATAGGCCAGCCACAGCCAATCGGCGCTGGTGACGAGTAAGAATCCAAGTACGATGACGGCACGCAAAATATCCGAAACAATCAACACCGTTTTGCGATTGAAACGGTCTGCCACCACGCCGGCCAGCGGCCCCATAAAAAACGGCGGCAGAGAGCGGGCAATAAACAACCAACTTACCGCCACGCCGGAATCGGTAAAGCGATTGATGATCATCACCGTGGCGATGGCGTTGAACCAATCACCAAACAAGCTGATGACTTGCGCGAGCCACAGGGTGCGAAAATGCGGACGTTGAGAGAGCAGAGAAAGATAAGCTTGCATAGAAAGTTCAGGCAATGGTAACGCAAAACGGCGCGCGTCAGGTAACATTCTCGCTCACCGGAGGCCGTTATGAATTTATTAGCCACACTACATCAGATTTTGCCCCCCGAGCGCGTCTCAGCCACTGACGCTGACCGCGCGCAACACGCCAAAGATCAATCCAGCTATCACGCGGTGGTGCCGGAAGTGGTGGCGTGGCCCGAAAGCACGGCCGAAGTCAGCGCCATTTTGAAATACGCCAACGCGCATAAAATTCCAGTCACGGCGTGGGGCGCGGGCTCTAGCCTAGAAGGCAACTCCATTCCGGTGAAGGGCGGCCTAGTGCTGAACATGACGCGTATGAACCGTTTGGTGGCGTTGCACAAAGAAGATTTTCAAGCCACCGTTCAGCCCGGCATTTTTTACAAAGATATGAACAAAGAATTGGCTAAGCACGGCGTATTCTTTCCGCCTGACCCGGGCGCTAACGCCAGCGTGGGCGGCATGTTGGCCAACAACGCGGCGGGCATTCGCACGGTGAAGTACGGGGCCACACGGGATAACGTGCTGGCGTTGGAGGTGGTGTTGGCCAGTGGCGAAGTAATTCGATGCGGCTCACGTTCCGTCAAACAATCGTCAGGTTATGATTTAGTGCATTTGTTTGTAGGTTCAGAAGGCACATTGGGCATCATCACTGAAGCCACGCTTAAATTGCATCCCGTCCCTGAGCATTTCAGCGCGGCCACGGCGGCCTTCCCCAGCATTGAAGACGCGGCCAGCGCCGTATTTGAAGTGATGGGCACCGGCTTAGAGCCGAATGCGCTGGAGTTGTTGGACGCCACAGCTATTCAGATTCTCAATCACAGCGGCGGCTTTAATCTCCCGGTTGCGCCTACCTTGTTCATGGAATTTAGTGGTGCCAGCCAAATGGCTTTAGAAGAGCGGGTAAGTGTGGGGCAGGAAATTTGCCAGAGCCACCATTGCACACACTATTCCTCCGGCGTGGGGCGGGATGAGCGCGCTCGGTTGTGGCAGGCCCGCCACCACATGTTTGAAGCCGAATTACGGCACTTTCCCGGTCAGACTTACCTTGTTACAGATGTGGCCGTGCCCATCTCGCAGTATCCCAATTTGGTGGCTTTTGCCAGTGAAACCATAAAGCGGCAAGGCCTCTCAGGCACTATCGTCAGCCATGCTGGTGATGGGAATACACACGTCACCATTTTTTATCCGCCAGATGAGGATGCGTGGCGGCAGATAGTGATGGAGTTCAATGAAGCACTGGTGAAGCGTGCCATTGCCTTGGGCGGCACTTCCACCGGTGAGCATGGCGTGGGCCTAGGCAAACAGAAATTCATGGAACTGGAGCATGGCCTCGGCGCACTCACCCTTATGCGTCAAATCAAACATCTGCTAGACCCCAACGGCATTCTCAACCCAGGCAAGGTGTTAGGAGAGTAACGCATTTAGAATTAGGACGCCGATGACGCTGATTTCGCAGATGGATTCTATAACTCACAGATGCGAGTATTTTCGCCAGTCACCTGAATCACATACGTCAGCCCACTGTTCACCAAATGTCAAATTGGGGTTATGGAACCTTTACAGGCTCTTTACACATTCCGGCTATGCTTCTATCATCACCAGCAATATCCGCTATCCAGTGAAAGAGAAAGATATGACCACGCGAACACGACGGCGCAAAACGCCAACAGGCGGGGGCGCGGAACAAGGCCTAGATTTAGGCAACTTGTTTAACGCCGCTCTACAAAACGTCAACACCAATCGCCAAGCCATCAATGATTTGGACGGCGCCAATGGCAACCACGGCGATAACATGGTGCACAACTTGCAAGTGGTTACAGAAGCCCTGCAAACGCACAAAGGCCAAACCCCTTCAGACCAACTGAGTTATGCCGCCAACCAATTGCAAGCCAACGCTAAAGGCGGCACGGGCCAATACTATGCCAACGGTTTAAGTGATGCCGCGCAGAAATTTCAGGGCCGCGCCTCCATTAACCAAAATGATATTGGCTCACTTCTGCAATCCGTAATGGGCAATGTGCCCGTTAAGCCGAGTGGCCAAGTGCAACCCCGGCCACAAGCCTCCCAAGGCGGCGGTGACCTTGGTTCACTGCTGGGCGGACTCATGGGCGGTGGGCAAGCGCCACAACAAGCCACACCGCAAGCTTCAGCCGGCAGTGACCCGATGGCCGCATTACTGGGTGGCTTAATGGGCGGCGGACAACCCGCCCCCCAACAATCAATGCCCCAAAGCGGTGGCGACCCCATGGCCGCTTTACTGGGTGGGCTGATGGGTGGCGGTGCGCCTCAACAACCCCAAGCGCCCGCTGACCCCATGACCGCCCTGCTCGGCTCGCTGATGAGCGGTGGCACGCCCCAGCCGCAATCTGGCGCGAACGTGCTCACGGCGCTGATGGGCATGAGCCAACAGCCTCAGCCCAAGCCGGGAAATAACGGTTTAGATTTGGGCGACTTGCTCACGGCGGGCATGGCTTTTATGCAAGCCAAACAGCAAGGCGCTGATAATATGCAAGCCGGCATGCAGGCCGTGATGGCCGCTTTAATGGGAGGCCAAGTGAACCCGTTGGCCGCCGGTTCGCCGCAGGCCGCCGCAGGTGGCCTCATTGCTCAGAGTTTGCTTCAAGCCGCTATGGGTGGCCGGAAGTAACATTTATCCGTAACCATTCACTCAGGAGACTTCAACATGTCCGAACAGAAAAAAGGCATCTTCGATAAATTGGTGGACGCCGTGACTGACCGCGATGAGAAAGCGGCCGCCGTGGCCGCCGCCAAAGCCGCTGAAGCCGCGCGCGAGGCCGCCGATGCCGAAGCCGCCAAAGCCGCCAGTGCTCTAAAGCAAGCGGCGGATTCCACCGCCAAAGCCGCCGCCGCCGATGCCGCCCGCAAAGCCGCTGAATCGGCCAAGGCCGCGGCTGATGCCCGCGCCGCCGCCGCACAAAAAGCCGCCGCCGAGGCACAAACCAAATTGCGCGAGATGGAAGCCAAACTGGAAGCTGAAGAGAAGCGCAAGGCCGAAGAAGCCGCCAAAGCCGCCGCTGAGGAAGCCGCACGCAAAGCCGCCGAAGAGGCCGCCCGCCTCGCTACCAAACACACGGTGGCGGCTGGTGAAACCCTCAGCCACATTTCGCTGAAGTATTACAAGACGGCCAACCGCTGGAAAGAAATCTATGAGGCCAACAAAGATGTGATTGGCCCCAACCATAACCTCATCAAACCCGGCCAAGTGCTCGTCATCCCAGACGCCGAGAAATAAGCGCGTGGGCTTTCTGCCCAAAGATGAAATTCAAGAACGCCCACCAAATTGGTGGGCGTTTTTGTTTTCTGCGGCCAAGAAAACTACTCTTTGCGCCCTTGCGGCTTGGCGTAAAGTATCCCTTCTGAATAACTCTAAATGCCGCAACTAAAGAAGTCCGTGTTCTTCACATTCTTCCGTGTGTTTCCGTGTTTCAAAGCTACCATCTCAACTTAACTTTCCGCGTTACAATTTCGCCTTGTGAGCAAAGACCCCAACTGGTTAAGCCTAAGTCAAGTAGCCCAACTGCTGGGCGTGCATCCTTCTACGGTGCGCTTATGGGCCGATAAAGGTGATTTGCCCGTGCACCGCACCGCCGGCCAACACCGCCGCTTTAAACGCGCCGATGTGGAGGCGTGGACGGCCACCCGCCGAGAAGCGCAACACCCCACCGAGCAAATGATTGTGCAAGCCGCGTTGGGCCGTACACGTTTGCAAATGACGGAAGGCCGCCTTCAAAATCAAAAATGGTATGCCAAACTAGGTGAAGCACGCCGCACCGAATTTAGAGAAGTGGGCCGCCGTCTGCTCAATGCTTTGCTTCAATACTTGGGAGAAGAGGAAACCGAGGCCGCTGTGGCCGCCGCCCAAGCCGTGGGGCGAGATTACGAACGCTTGGGCCGCGCCGCCGGACTTACGCTGGCGGAAACCGTGCGGCTGTTTCAATTCTTTGATGACTTTTTATATGAGAGCGTGGTGGATGTGTACCAAGCGCAAGGCCGCCGCGCCGCGCGGGAGTGGGCGGCTATGCACCGCCGTGTGGCCGCCTTCACCAAAACCGTTATGCTGGCGCTGGTAGAAGCTCACTCTAAAAAGTGAAGCCGCTTTCGCTCGCCGGCATCTAATCTTTATGCTCCTATTTCTGCGTCGTTTGCTCATCCTTCCGCTCATTTTGTTGGCGGCCAATTTCCTCGGCTTTGCCTATGCCCATGTGAGTCTGTTTGCCCAAGCTCTGGCCCACCCTTTTGGCGGCACCCCAGAATTTCCTAATCTTATTCAGCTATACGGTGAATACGTCGGTGGTTGGCCACAATTGAATTTTGGCCAATACCCCATTGGCGTGGAAGTAACTGTGCCCGCCGCCGTGCTGGAAGCGTCTGGTAAAAGTTTAGGTCTGCTTTTTGTGGCGGCTCTGCTCAGCATGGTAGTGGGGCTGGCGCTAGGGCTGTTCAGCGTGCGCGTCAACCCGCCCGGCCTTGCGCCTTGGCTCACGCCGCTCACCAGCTTTGGCCTCGCCATCCCCAGCTTTTACTTGGGCACGGTGGTGCTGGCCATTTCCGTTTGGCTCATCTTGCGCGGCATAGAAGAATTTCCTCTGCCCCTTGGTGGCTTCGGTTGGGATGCGCACTTAATCATGCCGGTGCTCGCCCTCATGCTCCGCCCCACGTTGCAAATCGCGCAAGTTACTTCCAATTTGATATTAGATGAAGTGCGCAAACAATACGTGGTAACGGCCCGCAGTGTGGGCAACACATGGCACCGCATCCGTTGGCGGCATGTGCTGATGAACGCCCTTGCCTCCATTGTGCTAACGCTGGCCGGAGCTTTCCGGCTTACTTTGGGTGAGTTGGTTTTAGTAGAATGGATGTTTAGTTGGCCGGGCTTAGGCCGCATGTTGGTAATGACTTTATTAGCGCCACGCGTGGCCTCTATCGGTGGCCACTTTTCGGAGGCCGGGCAATTCTTCCTCAACCCGCCCCTGTTGGCCGCGCTCATCACCTTCTTCGCCTTACTCTTCACCGTTTCAGAAGTGCTCTCCACCAGCGTTGCCCGCGCCGCAGACCCACGCCTCCGCACCACCAATGACGCCTAATAATTTCCAATCTCACCCCTCGCACTTCTTCGTATCCCTTCGTGTTTCTTTATGCTCTTCGTGTGCCTTCGTGGATAAACTTCACGGATAACTAAATGTCTTCCATCGCCACCGTCCCCACCCACACCCGTCCGCCAGAGCCAACACCCAGCATCTACAGCCGCGTCAACTGGTCACTGTGGATTGGCCTGCTCATCACCGGTTTCATTGTGTTCTTGGCATTGTACGGCCCCCGCCTCGCGCCGGCAGACCCGCTCAAAGAAAACTTCATTGTTATCTTTCCCGGCGGCGGCTTCATCAAACCACCTTTTGCACCTTTGCAAGCGCCCGACTTTCTCCTCGGCGCGGATGAATTTGGCCGCGATGTGTTCAGCCGCCTCCTCTGGGCCGTGCGGCCCACACTAACTTTAGTGCTGGTGGTGGCCGCCGTGCGCCTGCTTGTGGGTTTGATGATTGGCATGTTAGCCGGCTGGGCCACCGGCCGTGTGGAACGGTGGCTTCAACGCCTCACCGGCGCCGCTGTAACTGCACCCGTTTTATTTGTCGCCCTCGCCGTCATCGCCCTCACCGGCCAAAACTGGGGCGTGTGGGCCTTCATCCTTGGCCTCTCCCTCACCGGCTGGGCGGAGGTGGCTCAAGTGGTGCGCGAGCAAACGCGCCTCATCAAACAACAACGCTACGTAGAATCCGCACGCGCCCTCGGCGCTTCCGAAGCGCAAATTCTCACCCGTCACGTCGTGCCGCAACTGCTCCCGCTCATTTGGGTTTTGCTGGCGCTAGAAGCCAGTAGCGCCCTGCTCACCACCGCCTCACTTGGCTTCCTCGGCTACTTCATCAATGCTATTTGGATTCCGCTGGGTGATTTCTCCGGCATCCGCGCTACCGGCAAACCAGAGCTGGGGCAAATGCTCAATTACAGCCTCACGCAACCGTGGAGTTCACTGATGGCGGGCACGTTGGTGATTGTGATGCTATTGGGCTTCAACTTGCTGGGCGCCGGTTTGCGCTGGCAATTCAGCCCAGAGCGGCGTGACCGAGGCAATTGGCTCTCACGGCGCGTGAACGCCTTCGCCAATTCTTTGGGGGATAGAGTTTTCCTATCACTGGCCGAGTGGCAACGCACTTTTTCCAACGGCTTGGCGGTGGTGTTGTTGGTGGGGATTTTGGTGGGCGGTGGCTGGTGGCTGTGGGCGCAAACCGCGCAGGCGGCCACGCCGGATAGCACCGTTACAGTTCCGGGTGGCCACCAGTGGGCTTCCGCTCAGCATGATGCCAGCGCCACGCTTTACACTTCCGCTAATGGCCCCAGCACGGGGGAAATTGCTTGGCAATTCACCGAAGAAGCGGGCCTCTCTGGCCCGGTGGTGGCCAATGATGGCACGGTGTATGTGGCCTCTGGCAAAAATGGCGGTACGCTCCTCGCCTTTAGCCCCGCCGGCCAAATTCTGTGGGAAGCCGCCGCGCCTACCTCGCTCATCATCCCTCGGGATAATGATCCTTTCCTAAATGAAGATAACTTTATCTTGATTGGCACGCCTGCCCTCACTGAGGCCGGAGAAATTCTCACTGCGGATGGCACCGGCTCTATGCATGCCTTTTCGCCAGCGGGTACGCTCCGTTGGTCATTCATCAACCAACAGCCGGATATTTTGCTTATCAACTCCATTGTGGGGCCGGAAGGCAACATCTATTACGGAACCGTCAACCACCTTTTCTCTCTTTCCGCCGATGGCAATTTGCGCTGGAAAATCCCCATTCCCACTTACAGCTATGTGCAACCACTCATTCGCCTGAGTGCAGATGGCCGTTACTTGGGCTTTCAAGAATCGCTGGTAGATACGGCCACCGGCAAAACGGCCTTTAGTGCGCCCACTTCCATTGAAATGTATGTAATGGGGGCCAATGGCAAAACCTATTTGCAGAAGCAAGACCGGATGGAAGAGTGGCAAATTACAGAAACGGGCGCCAGTATTGTGCCCGGCATTCAATTGGATGCGCGCGCGCTCAATCTCAATTTCCGCATTCCGTTCAGTGGCGGCGTTACGCCCCGTAGCCGCGCTTGGTTTTTGTACTCCAACTTATTTGATTCGCCCCGCATTATTTGGCAGGCGGCCAACAGTGAAGTGCCAGAGATTATTGATATCAATACTATCAGCAGTATCGTGATGGCCGTGGATGGGCAGGAGGTGGTTTACACCTGCAACTCGCGCCCGGTGGCTCAAATGCTGTGTGAGGCGCATCGCCCAGATGGGCAATTGGTATGGGCGCAAAACTTTGGTGGTGGCTTCAGCGTGGAGTTCGCCCTTGGCGGGGCGCTCGTGCCCAACCGCCTGTATCTCACCCGCACGGATGGCACACTGTTTGCCCTTGGCCCAAAGAGCACAGAATAACCCCACATAAGCAGGCATCAGAAAAACAAAAGCGCCCAACATAAGTTGGGCGCTTTTTATTCACTCTACAAGAGAGTGATCAAAACCTCTTGGCAACGACTTACTCTCCCGGGCGGTCTCCCGCCAAGTACCATCGGCGCTGTCGAGCTTAACTTCCGGGTTCGAGATGGGACCGGGTGTACCCTCGACGCTCAAATCACCAAGAGAATTTTAACGATGTTAATAACACTGAATAGCTCAGGTTGTGAAAAATCAAGTTCTCCGCATCACACTATTGGACTAAGCCCTCGACCGATTAGGATGTCTCCGCTACACATTACTGTTGTACACGCGACACCTATATAACCAGTGGTCTACTGGTGGTCTTACTGGCTTACGCCATGGGGAATCTAATCTTGGAATGAGTTTCCCACTTAGATGCATTCAGCGGTTATCTCATCGCGACGTAGCTACTCGGCAATGCCATTGGCATGACAACCGACGCACCAGAGGTCGCTCCACCTCGGTCCTCTCGTACTAAAGGCAGGTTTCCTCAAATTCCCTGCGCCCACAGTGGATAGAGACCGACCTGTCTCACGACGGTCTGAACCCAGCTCACGTACCGCTTTAATGGGCGAACAGCCCAACCCTTGGGACCTTGTACAGCCCCAGGATGCGATGAGCCGACATCGAGGTGCCGAGCGATATCGTCGATGTGAACTCTTGGATATCACCAGCCTGTTATCCCCGGGGTAGCTTTTGTCTGATAAGCCACGGCCATTCCACACTGAACCGTGGGATCACTAAGCCCGACTTTCGTCTCTGCTCGGCGCATTGGCCTTGCAGTCAAGCTCGCTTGTGCCTTTACACTCTACGGCTGGTTTCCATTCAGCCTGAGCGAACCTTTGGGCGCCTCCGTTACCTTTTGGGAGGCGACCGCCCCAGTCAAACTACCTGTCTGGCACGGTCCCCTGTCCGGATTACGGAACAAGGTTAGGGTCAGAACTTCATCAGAGTGGTATTTCACATTGCGGCTCCCTCAAGCCCGAAAGCCTAAGTTCGAAGCCTCCCACCTATGCTACGCAGAC
>JAEURM010000050.1 GCA_016789245.1 Anaerolineales bacterium | reverse complement strand
ACTTAACCCAACCCAACACCGCTGGCTAGTGCTGGTTTTGCTGGCCATTGCCTTTGCCGTGCGGATTTATGATTTAGCTGACCGTAACATTTGGTGGGATGAGGGATTAGCGGCGTGGGCGGCGCGGCTTTCTCCAGAGCGCATTGTGGATTGGACGGCGCATGACGTTCACCCGCCGCTCTATTTTTATCTCCTCAGCCTGTGGTGGCGCGTGGTGGGCGATGGGGAATTTGTTCTGCGCTTTCCTTCAGCCTTAGCCGGGGTGCTGGGTGTGGCCGTAATTTATGGCTTTGGCCGCGCTTTGACTGGCCGCACCGTAGGCTTGCTGGCCGCCGCCGCACTCACCGTATCCATCTTTGCCATCAGCTGGTCTCAAGAAATGCGCATGTACATTTGGGCCGCCACGCTCACCACTGGCGTAATGTGGGCGGCCTACCGTTTGTGGCAAAAGAATACCCGAACCGTGTGGCTAGCCTATGTACTCACTTGCGCCGCCGCGCTATGGACGCTGTATCTCAACGCTTCTGTCATCGTCATTGTGAATGTGGGTTTTCTGCTGGTGTGGCTGGGGCGGAAACGGCCAATGCAATTATTCTGGCGTTGGGCGGGCGCGCAAATTGCCGCGCTGGCGCTGGTTGTACCGTGGTTGGCCTACGCCCTGCCCCGCATCCCCACTTGGTCAACGGCGGAACCTTTCACCCCCAATTTTTTTGCGCAGTTGTACAGCACCATGCTGGCCGTGGGCATTCCAGTGAATTTAGAAGACTATGCGCCGCTCACTCTGTTGCTGATGGGCGTGTGGGTGGTGGGCTTAGGGCTTGTTTGGCGGCAAGCGGCCTCCGTGGAACAACGCGCCACGCAAGCCATGTTGTTGTTGGGCGTAGTGATGCCGGCGCTAGTGGTTTACGCCGTTTCGCTTCCCATCAACCCGTTTTATTACGCGCCCCGCCTCGCGCCCCGTTACTTACTCCCGCTCGCGCCCTGTTTCTATGTTTTGCTGGCGTATGGATTAGTTGCCCTGCTAAAAACACAACGCTGGCTGGGAAGCATTGCCGTGATAGTCACCCTCGTTATTGGGGTGAGTGGCTGGGGGCCGTTCTTTGCCAACCGGCTTAGGCATGATGATTTAGTTTCGCTGGCGGAAACCCTCCGCGCCTTTATGCGCCCCACCGACCGGGTGGTGCTTCACAGTGACCGTGACTGGCCGCTGTTTGCCGCACAGTACGCGAGCGATTGGCGCGGCGTGCCCTATGGCGCACAAGTTGATGCCACCAACGCCAATAACTTGCTCACTTCCGTTTGGAATGAAGCGGATGGCATTTGGCTCGTCACTACGCCCGATTCATTGCGGATTGACCCGCAGAATGAAATTCACCGCTGGCTAGAAGCGCACGCGCTTGCCAAAACCCACTGGGCGTTAGGCGATAATGCCTTGGCCTTTTACGCCCGCACACCAGAGCGCGCCGCTAGTTTACACACCCTTAGCTCAACCTTTCAGCCACCCACTAATCTCCAAACGGCTTCGCTCAGCGGCGCACATATTCCCGTGCCCCGTTACCGGCCCGGAGAACGGGTGCATGTTGTTTTGTACTGGGCGGTGCCACCTACCCAACCATTTACGCTGGAATTAGCAGGCGCACGTACCGCCACCTTCACTCTTGAGCCGCCGATGGCGGCAGAGAGTGGCCTGACGCGGCAAACGGCCAGTTTTGCGCTCCCACCCGATTTACCAACCGGCCATTATCAGTTGTGGCTCAACCAAAGCTCTCGTTTAGAAATTGGCCAGTTAGATGTTTGGCCTAGCTTAGTTGCCAATACAGCCACCCTTGCCGATATTGGCACGCCGTTAGACGTTCGCTTTGGTGACTCAATTCGTCTGCGAGGCTACACGCTCGCTTCCACGCAAATTCAGCCGGGCGGCCCGCTCACCCTCACGCTCTATTGGCAAGCCACTGCCCCCATCACCGAGCGTTACAAAATCACCGTGCAATTGCAGGGGGCAGAGTTCAACGCCTCCAGCAATAACTTTTTGTGGGGCCAACAAGATGCGGAACCAGTGAATGGCCTTTCACCCACCACCAGTTGGCTTACCGGAAGTTTAATTGCCGATGCTTACGCCCTGCCCGTGGCCGCTGATGCGCCGCCCGGCGCTTACACGTTACAAGTGGGAGTTTACGGATTAATTGATGGGGCACGCTTAGAAGTTTTTAACCCCACCGGGGAATTGCTGGGGGATGCCGCGCGGCTGACGGAAATACTAGTCCGTTAAAAAAGCAGGAGTCAGGATATGCTCCTGACTCCTGTATTCTAACTCCGAAACCCTACCCTACTTTACAATCCACTTTTCCCAAGTGGCCTTGTTGGCATCTATCCACGCTTGCGCGGCTTCATCCACACTCTTGCCTTGGCTGGCAATTTGGTCCAACATGAAGATTTGGTCAGCCGTGGTGTAGTTCATGTTCTTCAAGAACTGGTGCGCTTGCGGGGCCGAATCCTTCAAGCCCGCATAAGCCGCTTTGTACAGCACATCCGGCGGGTAATCACACGCAATCTTGGCCGCATCAGCGTAGCAAGCCTCGTTGTATTCCGGCAAAGCCACCGGCACCAGATCATACTTGGCGTGAATGGCGTGTGGCGTCCAGAAGTAGAACAAAATCGGTTCTTGCCGGGTGTAGGCCGCATCTAACGCGGAAAGAATGGCTTGCTCCGAACCAGCAAACACCACTTTGTAATCTAGGCTAAGGTTGGTGATGATAGTTTCATCATATTGCACAAAGGAGGGGTCACCGCCAATGAACTGGCCGGCGTCACCTGTTTCTGCCGTTTTGAACATGGCGGCGTTATTCTTCAACCCTTCCCACGTGGCCAGTGAGGGGTCTTTATCCACCATATACTTGGGAATGTACCAACTGATTTTGCCCACCACACCCAACGGGCCTAAATCTTCTAGCTTGCTGGTCTTCACATACTCATCGTAATCCTTAGCGTGGCCAGAGGGCCAAATTTCCATCGTGGCGCTCAGCTCACCGCTGGCCAACGCCGGAAATTGGGCGTTCTCATCAATATCCACAATGCTCACTTTATAGCCCATCTCTTTTTCCAACAGAATCTTAGCTACGGCTACATTCACGCGAGAACCATCCCACGCGTTAGCGGCTAACTTGATTTCTGGTTTGGGCGCTTGGGTGGCGGCTGGCGCACAGCCCGCCAGCACTAAGGCGGCCAGTGTAAGCAGTGAAAGCACTGACCACAAAACTTTATTGGGGCGCATAATCTTCTCCTTGTTGAAGTTTGGGGTTGATATGGAAATTGTAAGTTTGAGCCGCGCCGCTGTCAAACCAGACCAAATCGCTCTAAACTGTTGACTCTAAACCACGAGTCTGATATATCAGTTGCGTACCAGCCATGTTGCCCACCAGCCTGCTTACTGTTCAACGCCGCCAACGGGGTGAAAACGGCTCGCAAAGCGCCGAGGCCTACGCCCGCATCCGCGAAAAAATAATCAATCTGGAATTACCACCCGCCGCCCCAATTGATGAAAACGCATTGATTGGCGAATTGGGGTTAGGCCGCACGCCCATCCGCGAGGCCATTCAACGGCTGGCGTTGGAAAACTTGGTGGTGGTGTATCCGCGCCGGGGCACGTTGGTAGCAGATTTAAACCTGAGCGATTTGCAGAAGATTTTTGAACTGCGGCTGGAGTTAGAACCATTTGCGGCCCGGCTGGCGGCAGAACGCGCCTCGGTGGAGCAAATTGCCGCGATGCAGACCTTGTTTGCTTCCGCCGATGAAATTCTGCTCGCAGGCAACAACCGGCAATTGATTGAGCTTGACCATCGTGCGCACGAACTTTTGGCGCAAGCCGCGCATAATGAATTTTTAGAAGAAACTTTAGAGCGCCTGTACGGCCACGTTCTGCGCTTGTGGTATGTCTCGCTCAACAAAGTGAGCCGTTTACGGGAAGCCATTGAGGAGCACCGAGACATCATCACCGCTATACAGGCCCGCGATGGTGACCGCGCGGCCAGCATTATGCGCGCGCACGTCTCTGGTTTTCAATCTGAATTTTTATCAGCGAGTCAGTAATTATTCAACAAACTGTTAGGGTCTTGAAGACCCTAACGGTTTCTCTGTTTGTGAGGCAGTGTGAAAGCTTTTGATTACATCATCATCGGCGGTGGCTCAGCGGGCTGTGTGCTGGCCAACCGCCTCAGCGCCGCACCCGAAAGCAAAGTGCTGGTGCTAGAAGCCGGCCGCCCAGACTATATTTGGGATATTTTCATTCATATGCCGGCTGGTCTGGCCACGCCCATCGGCAACCGTTTTTATGATTGGAAATATGAATCTGAGCCGGAACCACACATGCATAACCGCCGCATCTACCACGCGCGCGGCAAAGTGTTGGGCGGCTCCAGTAGCATCAACGGTATGATTTTCCAGCGCGGTAACCCGCTGGATTATGAACGCTGGGGCGCAGATGCTGGCATGCAAATGTGGGATTACGCTCACTGCCTGCCCTACTTCAAGCGTATGGAAAATTGCTTGGCCGGCGGTGATGAGTGGCGCGGCAGTAATGGGCCGCTGGTGCTGGAGCGCGGCCCGGCCACCAACCCGCTATTCACCGCTTTTTTTGAAGCTGTTCAGCAAGCTGGGCATCCGCTTACGCAAGATGTGAACGGCTATAAGCAAGAAGGCTTTGCTAAGTTTGACCGGAACATTCACCGGGGGCGGCGGCTGAGCGCGGCGCGCGCGTATGTGCATCCCGTCAAACAGCGGCGCAACCTCACCGTTACCACGCGTGCTTTCATCACCAAAATTTTGTTTGAAGGCCAACGGGCGGTGGGCGTGGAATATGTGCACGGCGGGCAAACCAAACGTGCGTACGCCGGTGAAATTGTGTGTAGCGCCGGGGCCATCAACACGCCGCAATTGCTTCAACTTTCTGGCGTGGGCAATGCGCGTGAGTTAGAAGCGTTGAAAATTCCGATGGTGCACCACTTGCCCGGCGTAGGTGAAAACCTGCAAGACCATTTGGAAGTGTACATTCAATACGGCTGCCAACAGCCCGTTTCTATGTACCCCGCCCTGCAGTGGTACAACCAACCGTGGATTGGTTTTCAATGGTTGTTCTTCCGGCGCGGCGCGGCGGCCACCAACCACTTTGAAGCGGGCGGCTTCATCCGCAGTAATGCCGAGGTGGCTTATCCCAACTTGATGTTCCATTTTCTGCCGCTGGCCATTCGCTATGATGGCACCTCACCCAGCCAAGGCCACGGCTACCAAGTGCACGTTGGCCCCATGTACTCGGATGCGCGCGGCACCATCAAACTCAAATCCGCAGACCCCAGCGTGCATCCGGCGCTCCGCTTCAACTATCTCTCCACCGCACAAGACCGCCGTGAGTGGGTGGAAGCCATCCGCTGTGCGCGCCACATCCTCAACCAACCGGCGTTTGCTGAATTTAACGCGGGTGAAATTTCCCCTGGCCGTAAAGTGGAAACGGACGCCGAGATTTTGGATTGGGTGGCGCATGACGGCGAAACGGCTTTGCATCCCTCCTGCACCGCCAAAATGGGCGTGGATGAAATGGCGGTGGTGGACCCATTGACGATGAAAGTGCGCGGGCTGGAAGGCTTGCGCGTGGCCGATGCCTCCGCCATGCCGTATGTGACCAACGGCAACATTTACGCACCAGTGATGATGCTGGCTGAAAAAGCGGCGGACTTAATTTTAGGCGCTACGCCATTGCCCGCCGAAAACACGCCGTTCTATCGCCATTCGGCCCAATTGGAAATGGAACGCGCGGCATGAAAACGGCCCTCGCCGCTTTACGCTGGAACCGTACCAGCTATGTGCTGTTGAGTATGTTTCTGCTCACATTGTTCGTCATCGGTTACGTATGGTGGCCGCTGGCAGAAGAATACTTGGCGCTGTTCAACCCCCGCCTGCCGTGGTGGGTGCAATTTGATTGGCTTTTGCTCGGCATCTTTTTGGTGATGACGATTCTCATCATGTGCGGGGCAGATATGAAGCGCGATGCGCTGATTGTAAGCGTGGGCATGGTGGGCGGTTTGGTAATTGAAGCGTGGGGCACGCAAACCAACTTGTGGCACTACTACACCAACGAGCGCCCGCCCCTCTGGATTATTCCGGCGTGGCCGATTGCCAGTTTAGCGATTGACCGCCTCTACCGTGCGAGTCATGCGCTTTTGGGAAGCAAAATCCTAACAGCGCAAAACCCAAATCCCAATCACTCAATCGCCCAATTGCCCAATTTTCATTTCTCTAATTCTCTAATTCTCCTATATTGGTTTATCTTTTTAGGTTTCTTCGCTCTAATGCTTGCCTTCGTCTGGCCCACGTTGGATAAATCTCTCACGCTGGTGGCGTTGGCGTTAAGCACTTTCCTCATTGCCACACCCACCAACTACCGCGCCGCCGTGCTGATCTTTGTGGCCGGTTCCGCGCTGGGCTACTTTTTAGAGTTGTGGGGCACTACACGTGAGTGCTGGATTTATTACACCGGCGAGACGCCGCCACTGTTTGCCGTTTTAGCGCATGGCATGGCCGCCGTGGCCTTTTGGCGCACGGGCTTGCTCATCACTTTGTTGGCCAGCCGCTTACCCATTTCCCGTTCAATCCGTTTCAGCCGCTGATAAGGAGCATCTATGGAACGCCGCAGTCCAATCTACGATTATCACTTCCGCACCTCCGCCCAAATGGTGAAGGGCGGCGGGGATTACGTTTTCCCCGCGCAGTACACCAGCGCCGCCGAAGAGCACTTAAACACCCGCGCCAATGTGGGCATGCAAGATTTATCTTCCATGGGTGAAGTGGATATCAAAGGCCCCGGCGCAGAGCGCCTGCTTCACCGTGTGCTGGTGAACGAAGTGAAAGATTTGGTGCCCGGCCAAGTGCGCTATAGCACCATGGTGAATGAGCACGGCGGCGTGATTGATGACATTACCATTTATAAATTTAGTGATGAACACTTCATGCTCATCACCAGCAGTGGGCCACGCAAGAAAACGGCGCGCTGGCTGGCGGAACAAGCTGAGCGCCACGCCGCGTACGTGACAGATATTTCCGCCGCGGTAGCTTTGCCGGTGGTGCAAGGGCCAAAATCCCGTGAATTTCTCAAGAGCGTGGTGAAAGAAGCCGAGCAACTGCAAAAGCTTAAGTTTTTCCGTTTTATGCGGGCCACCATTGGCGAAACGGAAGTGATTCTCTCGCGCTCTGGCTACACAGGCGAACTGGGCTATGAGTTGTATACGCCCGCCGAAGAAGCCGGCCCGCTATGGGAGCTTTTAATTAAAGAAGGCCGCAACTTCGGTTTACTGCCGTACGGCACACTGGCCATGCAATCCCTCCGTATTGAAAAAGGCTTGCCGCTGTATGGGCCGGATATTAGCGAAGAAGTTACGCCGTTCCACTTGGGCTTGGATAAATGGATTAGGTTTGAAAAGCGGGATTTTGTGGGCCGCGATGCGTTGTTGCGAATTCAAGAGCGCGGCATTCAGGAACGGTGGGTGGGCCTGACGGTGGATAGCGAAGTGCCGCTAAAAAACGGTGACCGGTTGTACGCCGTAACGGACATGGCCGTGTTCAAAGATTACATTGAAAGTGGCCCAGAAGCCGGCCAGCCGGAAGATGCGGTGAAAGCCGGTATGCAAGAAATTGGCCGCGTCACGTCTAGCTCACGGGGTTACAGCGTGGGCAAGATGTTGGCCATTGGCTTTGTGCGCACCACGCACACCTTCCCCGGCGCGCGGCTGGCGGCCATTGTGAATGGTCGAGCCAAGCAATGTACGGTGGCCTCCCTGCCCTTCTTTGACCCAGAAGGCGCGCGGATGCGTGGCTAATAGCGAATAACCAATAACTAATAACTTTGTTATTGGTTACTCGTTATTGGAGAATGAAATGTCTATTTCCAAACAAATTCCCAATCACTACGATGTCATCGTCCTCGGTGTGGGTGGCATGGGAAGTGCGGCCTCGTATTACTTGGCTAAGCGCGGGCGGCGCGTGCTGGGCTTAGAGCGCTTTGATATTCCCCACTTAGAAGGCTCCTCACACGGCTACACCCGTATCATCCGCTTGGCTTACTATGAACACCCTTCGTACGTCAATTTGCTCAAACGCTCGTATGAGTTGTGGCGCGAGTTTCAGCGGGAGGTGAATGAGCAGTTGTTGTACATCACCGGCTCAATTGATGCCGGGCCGGAAACCGAATGGGTGTTTAAGGGCGCGTGGCGCTCGGCGCGTGAGCATGATTTGGAGCACCAAGTGCTCACCGGCGCCGAAGTGCGGCGGCGCTTTCCGGGCTACCATCTGCCACCCAACACTATGGCTCTGCTCCAGCCGGAGGGCGGCTTTTTATTGCCGGAGCGGTGTGTGGTGAATTACGTGATGGCCGCCCAAGCGTTGGGTGCGGAGATTCACGCGCGCGAGCAAGTGCTAGGCTGGGAGCCGTACTACGGCGGCGTGAAAGTCACCACTAATCATGATGTGTACCATGCGGATAAATTGGTGGTCACCGCCGGTGCGTGGACGGGGCACTTCATCCCAGAACTGCGCGGCCTCTCGGTGCCGGAGCGGCAAGTATTAGCGTGGCTTCAACCAACAAAGCCAGAATACTTTCACCGTGACCGTTTCCCGGTGTTTAACTTGCTGGTGGAAGAAGGCCGTTATTACGGCTTCCCGCAATTTCAAGTGCCGGGTTTTAAGTTTGCCCGTTACCATCACTTTGAAGAAGTAGTGGAACCAGATGATTGGAACCGCGAGCCAACGGATGAAGACGAGCGGATTTTGCGTGAATTCGCCGCCCGTTACTTCCCCGATGGCTGTGGGCCAACCATGACGATGAAATCCTGCATGTTCACCAACACGCCGGATCGGCACTTCATCATTGATGTGCATCCTGAGCATCCGCAAGTGGTGATAGCCTCGCCGTGCTCCGGCCACGGCTTCAAGTTCGCCAGCGTGGTGGGTGAAATTGTGGCGGATTTAGCCGAGATTGGGCAGACGCGGCATGATTTAACGCTCTTCCGTTTGGCGCGTTTTACAGACCCCAGCTACCGCATCATTCACAATATTGCGCCGGTGCAAAGCGGGCACGGGCATGGCATCATGGCTCAATCTTCATCAGCCGCGCCCCACCAAGCGGCCACTGAGCGGCGCACGGGCGCGGATGGCGCGTGGCGGCGTGAATCAACCATTGAAGATATTGGCCCGTTCTGGTCTCCCAAACGTGACCCGCACCAGCCGGAATGGCTCTCCGGCCAAGCACGGCCCAGGGTACGGCCCTAAACCATAGTGAAAGAACAACATGACTGAAATTTTCAGTTTGGGTGTGAATTATTGGCCACGCAAAAAGGCCATGTATTGGTGGAAAGACTTTGATGCCGGTGAAGTGCGTGATGAATTTGCCTTACTGGCAGATTTAAAGCTTAACATCGTTCGCATGTTTCTCTTGTGGGAAGATTTTCAGCCCACGCCCACTTCGGTTTCAGCGGAGAGTTTGCGCAACTTAGTCACGGTGGCCGATCTGGCCGCTGAACACCAACTCAGTTTGGATGTAACGTTTTTTACCGGCCACATGAGTGGCCCCAACTGGGCGCCGCGCTGGATGCTAGACGGCGCACCCAAGCCCAACGCTCTACAATTGGTGAGTGGTAATCAGGTGGTGAACAGCGGTTATTTCAACCCGTATATGCACCCCACCTCCTTGGCCGCCGAGGAACTTTTGCTCACCACGGTGGTGAATGCCCTCAAAGGCCATGCCGGCGTGGGTACGTGGAACTTGGGCAACGAGCCGGATTTGTTTGCGTGGCCGCCCACAGCGGCAGATGGCCGTAATTGGGTGCGGCGGATGGTGAACGTTATCCGCGCTACGGGCGATGCGCGCCCGATTACGTGCGGCTTACACGCAGATAGTTTACTGCGTGATAACGGCCTGCGTGTGAATGATGTGTTTGGCGAAACCGATTTCGCCGTAATGCACTCCTACCCCATGTACGCCAATTGGTCACGCGGGCCGCTAGACCCGGACTATGTGCCCTACACGTGCGCGCTAACCGCCGCGCTCACCGGCCACACCAAGCGCGTGCTGATGCAAGAATTTGGCGGCTGTACGGTTGGGCCGGGCGAGCCCTCCACGGTGTGGGAGTGGACAGCGTACGGCAAACCGCGCAAGCAGTTTATGGCTTCTGAAGAAG
>JAEURM010000004.1 GCA_016789245.1 Anaerolineales bacterium | reverse complement strand
TTACGCCGCCAGCACGGTTTACGGCCCACCGAAGAATCTGACTTTACGCTGTTTAGCCAAACCCAGTTGCTTAGCTCACTTACAACCATCACCGCCACACTAACGATTTTTTTAGGCGCGATTGCTGGCATTTCACTGCTAGTGGGTGGCATTGGCATCATGAACATTATGCTGGTGAGCGTAACCGAGCGCACCAAGGAGATTGGCTTGCGTAAAGCCGTGGGTGCAAAGCGCGGCGTGATTCTGACGCAATTTTTGGTGGAAACCTTGCTCTTGAGCCTGACGGGCGGCTTGCTGGGGGTGTTGCTAGGCTGGGGAATTGCGGCGGCCGTTACGGCGGCCAATCTCATTACGGCGCAAGTGACGTGGGATAGCATCGCCCTCGCGTTTGGCTTTTCGGCGGCGGTTGGTTTATTCTTTGGTATTTATCCTGCGTGGCGTGCTTCCCGCCTGCGCCCCATTGAAGCGTTGCGGTATGAATAAGTAACTAGATTGTGAACATGGGCAGACCTGTCAGGCGGCACGCATAAAATCCAAAATGTAGAAGGTCTTGTACGCGCTACCTGACAGGTCTTAGTCCCACTGAGGAAAAATTATGACCTTTTGGAGAAAACTTTCTTGGCCGCGCCGCATTGTGTTCATAGTTGTGGCGGCGGTTGTGGCCATTCAACTAATTCCGGTATGGCTGGTGCAAACCAACCCGCCGGTGCTGGCCGAGCCGAATTGGGACAGCCCCGAAACGCGGGCTTTAGCCAAACGCGCTTGCTTTGATTGCCACAGTAATGAGACGGTGTGGCCGTGGTACAGCAAAGTTGCGCCTGTTTCGTGGCTCATCACCAAAGATACGTTGGATGGTCGCCAGAATCTTAACTTTTCAGAGTGGGGGCGTGGGCGGCGCGTGGAGTTAGATGAAGTGGAAGAAGTTCTTCGGGAAGGCCAGATGCCTTTGCCCGTTTACTTGCCCATGCACCCAGAAGCCAACCTTAGCCAAGCCGAGCGTGAGCAGTTAATTGCCGGATTGCTTCAATCGTTGAAGTGAGAATATTCAATCAGACCCGTCAGGTGGCGCGCAAAAGCATTTCAATATTTTGGCCGCAATCCCGCGCCACCTGACAGGTCTTAAGTCTATCCGTGAAAACCGTTTTAGTTGTAGATGATGAACCAAAGATTGCCGAAATCTGCCGCGACTATTTGAACGCGGCGGGATTTGCAGTGCTGGCCGCGCACACGGGTACGGCGGGCTTGGCATTGGCCCGCAAAGAGAAGCCGGATTTGGTGGTGTTGGATTTAATGATGCCGGAGATGGACGGCTTAGATGTGTGCCGCGAACTGCGGCGTGAGAGCAATGTGCCCATCATCATGCTCACAGCGCGCGTAGAAGAGAGCGATAAGCTGGTGGGGCTAGAACTGGGCGCGGATGATTATTTGACCAAACCGTTTAGCCCCCGGGAGTTAGTGGCCCGCGTGCGCACCGTTTTGCGGCGCGGCGCACCGGCGGCAGTGGACGTTATTCGGGCGGGAACATTGACGTTAGACCGGGCGCGCTATTCTGCGGTGATGGGTGAGCGCGAGATTCAACTCACACCAACCGAGTTTGAGATTTTGGCGCTCTTGGCCGGACAGCCGGGCCGCATTTTTTCCCGCGCCCAATTGCTCACCGCCGTGCGCGGCGTTTCTTTTGAAAGTTATGAGCGCGCCATAGACTCCCACATCCGCAATTTGCGCCGCAAGCTGGAGCCTGATGAACTGATTATGACGGTGCATGGTGTGGGCTATAAGTTTGTAGAAGCGTGAAAGGTAAAGATGACGATTGCGATAATGGCTTTAGGAACGCGCGGTGATGTGCAACCGTATGTGGCGTTGGCCGTTGGCTTACAGAGCGCGGGCCACACGGTGCGCGTGATTACGCATGAAAATTATGAGCGCCTAGTGCGCGCATACGGGCTGGAGTTTTGGCCCGTGTATGGTGACGTGCAAGCCGTGGCTGAAAGCCCGGAGATTCAGGCGTTATTAGAGAAGGGTGATTTTCTCGCCATCAACGCCCGCACCGCCAAGTTGGCTGAGCAAGCCAGCCTCAGTTGGGCTAAAGACAGTTTGGCCGCCTGCCGCGATGCACAGTTGCTGGTGGCGGGTGTGGGCGGTTTGTTCCTCGCCTTGGCGTTAGCCGAAAAGTTGAACCTGCCGCTGATGCAAGCGTATGTGTTTCCGTTTACGCCCACGCGCACTTTTCCAGCCGCGCTCTTTCCTAAAGCGTGGGCCAATTTGGGCGGCGCGGCCAACGCCTTTTCCCATCACACGTTGCGGCAAATTATGTGGCAAGGCTCACGCGCGGCGGATAAAGTGGCGCGCCAACAAGTGCTCAATCTGCCGGCCGCGCCGTTCTTCGGCCCGTACCAATCTCACCGGCTGAATGGGCATCCGGTGTTGTATGGCATTAGCCCGGCGGTAATTGCGCCGCCGCCTGATTGGCAGAACACGCACGTAACCGGTTATTGGTTTTTAGAAGCTGAGCCAGCGTGGACGCCGCCCGCTGAACTAGAACGCTTTTTGCAAGCTGGCCCGCCGCCGGTGTACGTGGGCTTTGGCAGTATGAGCAACCGCAAGCCGGAGCAAACCACGGAACTCATTCTGCACGCTCTCCGCCAAACCCAGCAACGCGCCATTTTGCTTTCCGGTTGGAATGGTTTGCGCAAAAAGAATTTGCCAGAAACAGTGTACCTGCTGGACTCTGCGCCACACAGTTGGTTGTTCTCGCGCGTGGCGGCGGTGGTGCATCACGGCGGCGCGGGCACTACGGCCGCTGGGTTACGCGCCGGTGTGCCGTCCATCATCATCCCGTTTTTTGCAGATCAGCCGTTTTGGGGCGCACGCGTGGCGGATTTAGGTGTTGGCCCCGCGCCCATCCCGCGCCCGCAACTCACCGCCGAGCGGCTGGCACAAGCACTAGCGCAAGCCACCACTAACCGTGCTTTGCAACAGCGCGCCGCTCAGTTGGGCGAGCGCATCCGCGCTGAAGACGGTGTGGCGCAGGCGGTAACGGTGATTGACACTGTTTTGAGCCGTTCTAAATCAACAGTGGCCGCTTAGCTTATGACTCTCAACCCCAAAAACTCTGTTCGGCAAATTCGAGCCCGGCTCCTGCGTGTGCTAGTCATTTCTTTTGCGGCCATTGTGTTGTTGATTGTGACGCTGTTGCTGGGCGTGTTGGTGTACAGCCTCAATGACTTTTCCACGAGCGAGGTAGAAATTGATCCGCCCCAAGTGCGCGTGTTGGAAGGGTATTACGTTGGCCGCGGCAGTTGGCAAGGCGTGGAAGCTGTGGCACAAGGCCCACGTTGGCAAGATATTCTGGTTTTAGATGCGAATGGCGTGGTGGTGATGGATAGTGGCCGCATCGATACGGTACTCGTTGGCCAGCCATTTACCAACACGAGTAGTTTTCCATCCAGTGTGCCGGTGCGCCTTGAAACCAACGGACAAATGATTGGTACGGTGGTGCTGGGTTTTGACCGAAGCTTTACCCAAGAGATTGTAGTGGCCGTGATTTTGGCGTTGGCCGTGCCGGTCGGCATCGTCTCGGTCTTTTTGGCGTTGCTGGCCTTGCTCATTGGCCTGCTCGTCACGCGCCGTTTTATAAATCCCTTGGCCGATGTGATTGCGGTGGCCCAAGCGGTGGCCAGCGGCGATTTGAGCGCACGCGTGGCGGTGCGCGGCCCCGGCGATTTGCGAGTGTTGATGGATAGCTTTAACCACATGGCAGGCGCGCTGGAGCAAAGTGACCTAGAGCGCCGCAACTTGCTGGCGGATGTGGCGCATGAATTGCGTACGCCGCTGACGGTGATGCGCGGCAAACTGGAAGGCATTGTGGATGGCGTGTATCCCGCCAATGAAAGCACCATTGCGCCAGTGTTGGAAGAAACTTACACACTAGAGCGGCTGGTGGAAGATTTGCGCACGCTCACGTTGGCGGAAACGCGGCAATTGAATTTTGATGTGCAACCGGTGATATTGAGCGGCTTGGTGGAGCGCGCCCTCAGTTTGTTTTCCGCCGAGGCGCAAGAGAAGAGTATTACGCTCACGCTGGTAGCCGCGCCAGATGCGCCCACCGTGCAAGCTGACCCGCAACGCGTGAGCCAAGTGCTAGGCAACTTAGTGGCTAACGCGCTGAAATATGTGCCAGCGGGCGGGCAAGTGCAAGTGAACGTGACGGCCAAAGAAGCAGGTGCAGAAGTGGCTGTGATTGATAATGGCCCCGGCCTGCCGGATGCTGATTTGCCCCACTTGTTTGACCGGTTCTGGCGTGGAGAAAAATCCCGTGCGCGGGCAAGTGGCGGTGCGGGCTTAGGCCTCGCTATTGCCCGCCAATTGATTGAAGCGCAAGGCGGCCAGGTTATGGCTGAAAACGTTGCGGGCGGCGGCCTGCGGGTGGCTTTTTGGTTGCCCGCTGTTAATAAAAGTTGAATCTAATTTGCGCGTAGCCATTTAGGTATGGAGTGAAATGTGTAGTGAGGCTCTGAACTTATCTGAGGCTATGCGAATTTACGGCGCAGACTTTCAGGATTTCTAAAACCCCGCAGGTCTAATTTTATTCACCCGCCTCCGCCAGCAACGTTTGCCCGATGGCTTGTGCGGCGGCTAAATCCCCATCTTCCAAAACTACGGCGATAGCAAAGCGCGCGTTGGCTTGCGGCGCAAAGCCCGTAAACCACGCCAGCGTACGGCCTTCACGCCCAGCCACAGCATACGCCGCGTGGCCGTTGGGCATCAGCGCCCGCACCTCAGCGGCCACGTTGGGTGTAAACGCCGCCACCGGATTATATGAAGTTACAGCCGCCTGCCATGAACCATCTAGGGTTTGCATGGCCTCCAGCAAACGGGGCGGCGGCAGTTGGCCGTTGCGGGCCAGCGCGGCGGTGGCCAGCGCCAAGTGCAAGGGCGTAAGCGTGAATGAGCCTTGCCCCGCACCGAGCGCGCTGGCTTCTTGCTCAAAATCGGGCGGCTGGCTGGCGGTGGTGGGCAGGCCAATGGCGGGCGCGCGCAGAAAGCGCAAATCATTCAGCAGTTGCTCCAAGCGGCGCGCGCCCAGCCGCTCGGCTAAAACGGCAAACGGTTGCGTACATCCCAACTGCAAAGCTTCACTCAACAACAAAGAAACGCGGCGCGGGTTGGTGTTGCAATCCAGCGTAAGTTCACCAAACAAAAATGGCTGGCCGCCCACGCGGAAAACTTCATTGAGCGATGAGGATTGCGTTTGAAGCGCGGCGGCAAGGATGAACGGTTGCACCGCGCCGCCCGGCTGATAAAGCGCGAACGTGGCGCGGTTGAGAAGCGGCGCGGCTGGGTCAGCAATTAACGTGCTCCAGTTATCGTCCAACGTGTTCGGGTCAAAGCTGGGGTGAGAGGCCAGCGCCAAAATATCGCCGGTGGCCGCATCTAACAAAACTACTGCGCCGGTGCGCGAGCCCAGTGCTTCATCCGCTTTGGTTTGTAAGGCCAAATCTAGCGTCAGGCGCACATCGCGTCCGGCGGGCCGCATGCCCAAAATATCTGCCCACTTCAGTTGCCACACTGCGTAACCTTCATCACCGTGCAAAACGGCATCCGCTTGGGCTTCCACACCAGCCAAGCCGTAAAAGGGTGAAACATAGCCCAGCACGGGTGCTAACGCCGGATAAGCGTAATGCCGCGTGTAGTTGCCGGGCGTGCCCGTGCTTTCGGCCAGCACCGCGCCGTTCCGGTCAAAAATTGTGCCACGTGGGTAGCGGCGCTCCAGCAACAGGCGGCGCGGATTATCGGCGCGGGCCAGCAAACTCTCTTGCTCCACCACGGCCCAATAGCCCGCCGCCAGCGCCATAAGGGCAAAGGCCAGCAAGAAAAATTGCGCGAGGCGTTGAAGGTGGAGGGACATGATTGAGCGTGAAACGTAAGCCGTGTTGCGTATAGCGTAGTGCGTAAAATTTACAACGGAATACGCACTACGCAATACGTTAATTTCTCCCGTTGGTGTTGCTTGAGAGTCTCAACAACAACCCCACCATCACAAACTGCACCACTAGGGATGAGCCGCCGTAGCTCATGAAGGGGAGCGTGACGCCGGTGAGGGGGATAACTTTGATGACGCCGCCGATGATGAGCAAAGCTTGCAGGCCAGTGAGTGTAGCTAAGCCAGCGGCCAAGAGTTGATTGAACGGATTGCGCGCGCGCAGGGCGATGTGTAGGCCGCGCAAAACCAGAGCGGCCAGCACACCGAGCGCGGCCAACATCCCGGCCAAGCCCCACTCTTCCGCCAGCGCCGCAAAAATAAAATCTGAGTGCGCCACGGGAACCAACGTGGGTGCGCCGAGGCCCGGCCCACTGCCCACCAAGCCGCCCGCCGCCAGCGCCATCAGCGCCTGCACAATTTGGAAGGAGCGGCCCGTTGGGTCTGCCCACGGGTTCCACCACGCCTCCACGCGCACGCGCACCACATCAAACAGCGCAAACGCGCCCACGCCACCCAGCACCAACAACACGCCGCCCACGCCTAGCACCCACGCGCGGCCCGAGGCTAAGTACAACATCACCACAAACACGCCAAAGAACAACGCGCCCGCGCCCAAATCTCTTTGCGCGATGACGAGGAGCATGGAGAAACTCCACATGAGAAGTAAGGGCAGGAAATAGGGGAAACGTGCAGTGAAGTGCGTAGTGCGCAGTGCGGTGTGCGGAGTGGTTGAAAAAATTTGCTCGCGGCGTTCGGCGAGATAGGCGGCGAGGAAGATGACGAGCAAAAGTTTGAGCGGCTCCACCGGTTGCAGGAAAACGCCCAACAGGCCGCCCAGCCACAGCCGCGCGCCGGAACCTTCGGGATTAACGCCGATGAGAAACGTGAGCGCGGTGAGCGCCAAGCCGAGGGTGAGCCATGTGTAACGGTAACGGCGCAACCAGCGTAAATCACCCGCAAAGCACACGGTGAGAATCAAGGCCAACGTGGCCACCATCAGCCACAGCGTTTGCCGCCAGCCAAAGTTAGGCGTCAGCCGCCAGATGAGGGCTAGGCCCCAGCCCGTGAGGAGGAAGGTGATGGGAAGCAGGAAAGAATCGTGGTTGGGTAATTGGTGATTGGTGATTAGGTGGGCGGCAAGGGCGCAGAACATCCAAATTATGGGGAATAGCAGGAAGCGTAAATCCCACTCGGCCACTGCCGCCGCCCACGTATTAGCGCGCGCAAATGGAATGAGCGCCAACGCCGCCGTGCTGGCGATGACGAACAGGCCAGCAAGGCTAAACAAAAAACGTTCTGAGCGCATAAGAAAGAGAATTGAAGAATTGGGAGAATTCTCTAATTCTCTTTTACAAATACTTGCCCGTTAGTAATTTCAGCCGCTCTTTCGTCTCGGCTGGAATTTTATCGCGGGCGGTGATGAGGGCATCCGCGAGGGCGCTTTCACACGGGCAGGCGGCTTGCTCCCCGGCCAGCGCGTTCACCAAGTTCAAAATAGCTTTTTGCGCGTACTCCGTGTTGGCGTTGAGCGTGCGGATCACCATCTCCACCGTCACCGGCTCCTCGGAGTGATGCCACACATCATAATCCGTCACGTGCGCCATGCAGGCGTAGCACATCTCGGCCTCGCGCGCCAAAAACGCTTCGGGGGAGGCCGTCATGCCAATTACATGCATGCCCCACGCGCGGAAGGTTTGGCTCTCCGCCTTAGTGCTAAAGCGTGGGCCTTCAATGGTGATGAAGTTGCCGCCGTTGTGCACGGTTGCGCCGGTGGCCTTTACGGCTTGATACGTGAGCGGCGAGAGTTGGGTGCAGAACGGCTCCGCCACCCCCACGTGCGCCACCAAGCCGCCACCAAAAAAACTGCGTTCGCGGCTTTTGGTGAAATCAAATAACTGATCTGGAACCACAATGTGGCCGGGCGCAAACTCTTCTTTAAGTGAGCCGCACGCGCTGACCGAGACAATGCGGCGCACGCCCAACATTTTCAGCGCGTAGATGTTGGCGCGGTAGTTCACCTCCGTGGGCGTGTAGCGGTGGCCACGCCCGTGCCGTGCCAAAAACGCCACGCGCTGGCCGGCTAAAGTACCCACCACCACTGGGTCACTCGGCTTGCCAAACGGCGTGGTCACGTCATGCTCTTCAATATTGCTCAGGCCCGGCATGGCGTACAAGCCAGAGCCGCCGATGATGGCGAGGATAATGTTATCAGTCATTGTAAATCCCTTTGCCAGTAGAGTTTTGTACACGGATGTTACGGATGAGACGGATGGCACGGATATTTATTTCTTCCGTGCTATCCGTTCAATCAGTATAATCCGTGTACCAATTTCCTAATCATAAATCAGCAATCAAAAATCACAAATCACCCATTCGCCCAATCACCAATAACGAATAACCAATTCTCTAATTCTCCAACTCCACCTTCAACCGCGTCCCTCCCACGCCAACTACATCGCCGTTCAGCACCGGCATGGGCGCTTGCACGGGTTGGCCGTTCAATTGTGTGCCGTTGCGGGAGCCTAAATCCTCCAGCCACCACTTGCCCTCGCGCTGGTGGAGCAGGGCGTGTTCTAAAGAGCAAGTTTCATCGGGCAGGGGCACAGCGTTGGTGGGCGCGCGGCCCAGCGCCGTTACGCTGGCTAGCGGGTAAACGGTTCCCGCCACCACCTCCGGCAGTGTGGATTCTAAAACAATCAGGCGGCCCAGCTTTTGCGTGCGCGCCGTGCTGGTTTTGGCCGCCGCGCGCAAGTCACGCCCCAGCATCCACAACAACGCGGCTAAAAACGCGTACAGCAGTAACGCCAACGCCACGCGCAAGCCGAGCAAAAGGCTGGCCGGTTCCATACGCTTTAAAGCCTTTTACCACAGAGCGCACAGAGACCACGGAGAAAACACTCAGTGAACTCTGTGTTCTCTGTGGTTAAGTTCTTCATCATATTTGAACTGATTAGCCGGGGTGAGTGGAGTCAAACGGCAGAGTCGGCACATCGGGGCGCTGAGCGCCGGTGGGCGGTGCGGGCGCGGCGTCATCCGGCGGCACAATGCTCTCATCCTCGCCGTAAATCACCGGCACGCCCGCCAAGCTAATCACATCGCCGGGCCGCAAAATGCACTCTTGCACGCGCTGGCCGTTCACGTAAGTGCCACCCGTGGAGCCTAAGTCATACAGCACATAGCGGCCAAAACGGGCACGCAGTTGGGCGTGCGCGCGAGAAACGCGCGGGTCATCCAAAATAATATGATTATCTAATCGGCGGCCTAAACTGATGATGGGCTGAGTGAGCGGAACCGTGCGTTCGCCTTCTAGAATCAAAAAGGCATTCGGCGTGCTGGGGGCCAGCGCACTTTGTTGCGCGGCACTGGCCGGCGTGGTGGAAAGCGTATCACCCAGCGAGAGCGCGCCCGCTTCCGCCGTCACCGTCACACTGCGCGGCTTCAGCAGAGCGTCCGGCAGAATCAAAATCTCCGGTTGGCCGGGCAAGGTGATGTTGCCCTCACGCGCGGCGGCCACTAACTCCTCCGCCAGAATCTCGGCCAAACGCGGCTGTTCACCGAGCAATGCCTGTGCATCCGCCGGGTTCAGCCGCAGAGCATAGCGCAAAGCCGGTTGGCCGCCAGCCACACTATCTTCTAGCGCGCGTGCCAGTTGTACGGCAATATCCCGCGCCTGCAAACGTCCGCGGAAAATACGCGCCAGCGTCCCCTCCACCAGCGCCTCCATCCGCGCCTCAATCACCGATAATGGTTTCATGTAGGCGATTATACAACTTTATAAAATCTGGGCTGGTGTCATTGCGAGCCGCCCGTTGCGGCGATGTAATTTCCCGATGATTAGGCCTCCAGTCCCCCTCCTAAATCCCAACCAAGCCTCCACAAAATTAACCCGCTGGTTCGTTAATATTGGACGTGACCAGTCAAGTTATACTTGCAACATGTTGTTTCTAAGGATGTTGCCATGAGCACTGGTCGCCAAATCCGCCTCACCACCCTCGCCTCGTGCGCGGGCTGAGCGGGCAAACTGGGGCCAGAGGCCCTGACGCAGGTTCTGCGTCCACTCGCGGAGGCCTTTCCGCCGCAAGCCTACCCGCAATTGCTGGTGGGGCTGGGCGCGCCGGATGATGCCGCCGTTTACCAATTGAATAGCGAGCAAGCCATCATCGCCACCGCCGATTTTTTTCCGCCGGTGGTGGATGACGCGTATGATTTTGGCGCCATCGCCGCCGCCAACGCCCTCTCGGATGTGTACGCCATGGGCGGTGAGCCGCTCTTTGCGCTTAACCTTGCCGCTCTGCCAGAAGATTTTCCACCAGAAGTGGCGGCGGAGATTTTCCGAGGCGGCGCGGAGAAAGTGCGCGAAGCCGGAGCCGTAATTGCAGGCGGCCACACCGTTACAGATAAAGAGCCCAAATATGGCCTTTCTGTAACTGGCGTGGTGCATCCGCAGAAGCTTAAAACCAAAGGCGGCGCACGGCCCGGTGATGTGCTCATCCTCACCAAGCCGTTGGGGTTGGGCGTAATTACTACTGCTAACAAGCGCGGGCAGGCCCAACCAGAGCATGTGCAAGCGGCCACGGAGGTGATGAAGCGCCTCAACCGCGCCGCCAGCCGCGCCGCGCAGGCCGCGCACGCGCTCACAGATATCACCGGTTACAGCTTGCTCGGCCACGCGCATGAAATGGCGCATCTCTCTAACGCGCAGTTTGAGATTGAGTACGCCGCTCTGCCGTGGTTGCCGGGTGCGCAAACTTACGCGCAAGCGTGGGCTTTCCCCGGTGGCGCAGGCCGCAACGCAGAATTTTACGGGCGTTGGGTGCGCTGGGAGCGCGCGTTAACGGATTGGGAACAACAATTGTTATTTGACCCGCAAACTTCGGGCGGCTTACTCATGGCCGTGGCTCCGGAGCACGTGGAAGCCGCACTGGCAGAGTTGAGCGCGGCGGGTGAATTGGGCTGGGTGATTGGCGCAGTCAGTGCCGGAGGTGGCCAACTGCTGATCCGCTAACAACCAGCTTGTACAAACGATGAAAAAAAGCTGGTTGTTTTGGATTAATGGGGTCATCATCTTAGCCTTGTGTTTGGCGGCTTCGCCCCAGCCCGTGCAAGCCGTGGGCGGCGTGATTGAAGTAACTACTACTGCCGATGAGTACGGCACAAACGCAGGTGAGTGCTCTCTGCGGGAGGCCGTGCATGCCGTAAACATCTCAGCGGCTTTCAACGGTTGCGCTGAAGGCGATACCATTCAGTTAACGGGCGGCGAGACGTACACACTCGCCATCAATGGCGCGAACAATGATAATAATCTTTCGGGTGATTTAGATGTGTTAGCCAGCCTCACCCTCACCAGTAGCACCAATGAACGGGCCATTATCACGGGTAACACTGGCTGGGCTGACCGTTTGCTCGATGTGCAAACGGCAGGCATTACGGTGACGCTCAATTCACTATTCATGACGGGCGGCGATGTGGATGGCCAAGGCGGCGCTATTCGCAATGCGGCTAGCTCAACTTTAATCCTCACTTCGGTAGTTGTGAAAGAAAATAAAGCCAGCACCGGCGGCGGGGGTTTAGCCAATACGGGTAGTGGTGCGGTATTGCAAATCACGCAGGGCGTGTTTCAAAACAATTCGGTTCAAGGGGCTGGGCCAGCAGGCGGCGGCATTCTTGGCATCAATTCCGGCCAAATCACCGTTATTCAATCTGCCATTGTTGATAATCAAGCGCTGGGTGGGGACGGGGGCGGCTTTTCGATTGATGGAACGCTAGTATTGAAAAACGTTACCATTAGCGGTAACTCCGCCGCTGACAATGGGGGCGGAATCTATCTTGATTCGGGTGGCACTGGCACTTGGAATAATGTCACCATCACCAACAACACTGCTGATGCAAACGGTGACGAACAAGGGAATGGTGGCGGCGTTCTCAGTGCCACCAGCACTCGGCCTACCATGAGTAATTCGCTTTTGGCCGGAAATTTCGATAACTCAAGCTCTGGCAGTATTTATACGGATTGCGCTTCGGCCATTCCCGCATTTATCACTTTGAATTCACAGGGATACAACTTGTTTGGCGATTGGACAAGTTCTGGCACGAACTGCTCTTTTCAAACCGAGGTTGTCACTGACCAAAAGGGCACCAGCACGCCCCTCAATCCCGGCCTTGCCCCGCTGAGTGATAACGGAACTGACCGGCCCTCCCACGCTTTGTTGGGCAATAGCTTGGCACTTAATGCGGGTAACCCAGCCATACCCACTGGCTCCAGTTTCACATGTGAAACTACGGACCAGCGCGGCCTCTCGCGCGCTACTGGCCGCTGTGATGTTGGCGCGTTTGAGTTGAAGCTGTTTCTTTATTTGCCGCTGATTCAGCGCTAACTATGCTTCAATGACGCCGGCCATCGGTAGAGTGGTGCCGCCATCCATCACAATGGTTTGGCCGCGAATCATCTCGGCGGCGGGTGAGCACAAGAAGCTAACCAAGCCGGCTACATCTTCTGGCGTAACCAAACGGCCAGCCGGCGTATTCTCAGCCGCACGGCCTAAAATATCACCCTCCCGCAGGGTAGCAAAATGCTTCAAAGCATCTGTGGCCACAATGCCCGGTGAAACGGCGTTCACCACAATTTTCATAGAAGCCAATTCCACGGCCAAGTAGCGGGTGATGGCCTCTAGCGCGGCTTTGCTGGCGCCCACTACCACGTACTCTGGCAGAACGCGAAAGGAGCCCGGGCTGGAAACGCTGATGATGCGCCCGCCGCCTCGCGCCGCCATGCTGGGCGCGGCCCGTTGCGCGCAAAATAACGCCGCGCGGGCGTTGATGTTTAGCGTCCAATCCCAGCCCTTCATCTTTTGTTCCATCACGGGCCGGTTGTAACCAGATGCGGCGTTATTCACCAGAATATCTACACCACCAAATGTTTTTTCGGCTTCGGCAAACAGCGTTTCAATGCCCTCTGGCGTGCCTACATCCGCCTTAACACTGTGCGCACGGCGGCCCAACGCTTCAATCGTTTGAGCTGTTTCTTCTGCTGGGGCGCGGTTGCGGAAAAAGTTGATAACAATATCCGCGCCTTCTTGGGCGAATTTGAGCGCAATGGCTTTACCAATGCCTCGGCCAGAACCAGTTACAATGGCGATTTTGTTTTGAAGAGTCATAGTAGGTGAATGGCAGGTAACAAGTGAGTTTTATTGGCCACCGGTTACGATAAAGGGTTTGAAATGATTTCGATTAAATTCCTGAATGTGGCTGGGGCCGAGAGCTTCTAGCGCCGCGCGGGCCGCCAACGCATCTTGCCGCACTTGCGCCACATGCACGCCCCGGCATACATCGGGGAGTGGGTCCAACCATTGCCGCATGCGTAAGAACATTTTGAGAGCCCCATTGTAATTGCCACGCTCAATTTGCAAGTAGGCCACTGAAACTTGCAGTAGGCCGCGGTACAGCTCGCGCGCCGCCGAAGTATCGGCATTCCAAGCCTGTTCTAGCACTTCATGCGCTTCAAAATATTCGCCGCGATTGTGTAGAGCGATGCCTTCTTGGGCGAGGGTTGAGAGCGGTTGTGCACACTCAGAGCTGATGGCCGGATTGCGAAAACGAGCGTAACGCGTGATAACGCCGGATAAATCTGTGAGCAAAGCAGGCGTATTCAAGATTACGTCACACCCCACTGCTTCAGCTTGGGTTGTGAGTTCAGCGCTAACTTCATCTGCAAAAGCTAACACCGGAATGCGCCGCGTGGCGGGCGAAGATTTAAGCGCCACAATCCACGCTTCCCACGGAATAGCGGGGTGATGAAGTTCTACCAGAATTAATGCCGGTTGCCATTCCACCAGCCGCGCAATAAAACGTGTCCCCCCGCCTGTGAGCGGTTCACCGGGCGTGTGTGGCCGCTCACTGTGTGGTTCAATTTCGGCACCGGCGGAAATATGCTTGAAGTGGAAACCGGCCACTTGGGTTAGCGCC
This sequence comes from Anaerolineales bacterium, assembly GCA_016789245.1. The sequence goes on along the minus strand of JAEURM010000004.1, from coordinate 12,182 downwards.
CGCGTTACTTCTGCATCTGCCAGTAAACCTAAAATTACAGCGGCCATTACGGATACCCAGTGGGTAGTGGCGGATTGCCCGACCCTCCCCCACCCGGGTAGCCTTCTGTGGGTAGTGAGGTGCTGGGCGGCGGGATGGGCGTTAGGGTTAACGTTGGCGTTGCCGAAGCTCCCGCGTTCACTGTGGGCGAAGCGCCCAACGGCGTGGGCGTAGCAGTACTGGTACTCACATTGGATGGGGAAGTTTCAGTTATCGGTACAATCACTTCAGCCGTTGGGCCGAGGGTGATTGATGGCTCAGGCGGTGCGGTAACAGGCACTTCGGTTAGAGAGGTTACATTTTCCGGCACCGTAGGGAGGGGGCGTGGGGTGCGGGTAGGCGGCGGGAGTAAATTCAAATTGCTCTGCGGATTGAAAAATATGAAAGTGCTATACGCGCACATGCACACTGAAAGCGCCAACATGATATTGGTTAGGAGGAGCCACAACGTTGTGGCCGGAGTTCGTGATTTCATAAACCGTGGTTACTTTGTTGTATTTTCGTCTGCGCACAAAATAACGCGCCCTAACTGGCCTGTTTGCAACTAAGAAGGCCGAGGGCGCTTAGTTTATTATGGTATCTAGCGCGCGAAAGATTGTAGCATAACGTCAGCTATAATCTTGCTCACCCATGTTAGTGATAATTCCATTAGGAATTTTGTTGATCGGGGCCGGATTGATGGCCACTAGCCTGTGGCCACGCTTTGGCGCATTGGCGGGCGGGTTTGCCATCACGTCTGCCACACTCGCGCTGTTGAGTTTATTGGTTTTGGCTTGGTGGGTTCCCCTCACTGCCACAGTTTCGGTTTGGCCAGCCAGCGGAGCTACGGCTCAACATTTACAACTGAGCGTTACTTGGGGTGATTGGGTTTTAGGCGCTAGCCTAATTTCACTCACGTTGGCCACCCTCCTCACCGGTTTAGCGCGGCCGGGAGGGCGGCGTTCCGCCCCGCGGGCCGCTATGCTTCTGCTCACTTTTGCTGGTTTAGGGGCGTTGTGGGCTAATAATTTGCTCACTGTAATTGTGGCATGGGCGGGCTTTGATTTGGTGTATTTCTTCACGCTGATTTTGCTTACGCGCGGGCCGGGCGTGCAACCGCAAGCCGTGCTTCACCTCACCTTCAATTCACTCGGCACACTTTTGGCCTTGGCCGCTTCATTTTTTCCACCCAGCAATTTTTACTACGCTGTCTTTATCACCCTTGCGGCTATTTTCCGGCTAGGGCTTTTTCCTCTGCATCTGGGTTGGCCCATAGAAGCCAACGTGCGGCAAGGGTTAGGCACGCTTCTGCGCCTTATCCCTGCCACCATTGCGTTAGATGCTGTGGCCAATTTAGCCAGCCTCGGCTTTGCGCCGGAATTTGTGCCGTGGCTCACCGTATTTGGTTCGTTTACTGCGTTGCTGGGCGCGGCCCAATTTTGGATGAGCGCCGATGCGCGGCAAGGTCTAACATTTGTAGTGATTGCACTTTCGGGCTTGGCCTTGCTGGCGGGGGTGTGGGGTGGCGCGGTGGCGCAACTCGGCGTGCTTTCAATCATTCTGGCTTTGGTGTTGGGCGGCGGCTTGGTATTTTTGGCACACGGTTTAGATTTACACCACCGTTGGACGATGCTTTTGCAGGGTGTGGGTGTAGCCACCCTCATTGGGTTGCCAGCCACAGCCGGCTTCTTTGGCTGGCATCACCTCATGCGCCAATTAGTGCTGGCCGGGCAACCGCTGGCGTGGTTAGCGTTAGGTGGCGTATTCTTCACGCTGGTGTTGCTCGGCGCTGGTTTGTGGCGTTGTATTTTCTCGGCAGGTGAAGCAGTGGAAGGCGGGCCAGTGGGATCTAGTGGTTATCTTAGCGGTCTATCCTTTTTAGTGCTGATGACAGTGGCCTTGGGCGTGGCCTGGAACTCAGTGGCGGAGGCAGTCGCCCAACCACTCACCGGCTGGCTGGGGCTGGAAGCGCCAAGTGAATGGGGTGTGTTAGTGGCTTTGCTTTGTGCCATTGGGCTCAGTATGGCATTGTGGCGTTGGGAAGGTTTATTACGTGTGCGCGGCTCTGCCGAAGGGATCAGTATGGCCGTTCAGCGCCTGTTTCAATTAAATTGGTTGTATCGGCTGGTGTGGGGTTTGTTTAGCTTTATCGCCACACTCATTGATAACCTCGCGCTAGTGTTGGAAGGCGAAGGCGCTTTAGTGTGGGCGCTCGTCATAGCGCTAGCCGTTTTCCTTTTATTTCGCTCATGAGCGTCGTATTTCAGTGGTTGCCCGTTATTGCTTTGTTGGGCGTGTTGCTCACAGCCATCATTCTCACGCTTACGGTGGAGTGGCGGGTAACGTTTGCCGCGCTGGGCCTGCAGTATATTTTTGCCGCCCTTTTGCTCACCCAAGCGGTGGTATGGCAAGTGGCGGCGGTGGAAGCGGTGGTGGGCATATTAGTGGTGATTATTCTAACGTTGACGGGTCGCCAGATTAATTTTGGCCGCATGGCTTCATCGCCCGCTGTTCAACTGCCCGGGCAATTAGCCCGCCTTGTTGGCCCCATTGAGTTCCAAACCAATGTGCCCTTCCGCCTGATTGCGATCTTGCTGGCGGCCGTATTGGTGTGGTTTACAGTTGTGGTGGGGAATTACGTTTTGCCCGGCTTGCCTCTCCCCCTGAATTTGGCTGGCGTTTGGTTAATTTTCCTGGGTTTATTTGGCTTGGGTTTTACTGATGAACCTATGAACGCAGGTGCGGCTTTATTAACCACCATTACGGGTTTTGAAATAATTTATGCGCCGCTGGAACCATCGCTATTGGTGGTGGCTTCTTTGGCGGTGGTGAACTTTGCCATTGCACTGGCCGTGAGCTACTTGGCTCTGCTCCGTGTGGCCGAAAGAGAGCTAGCTGAGTGATGCCGGTACCGTTAGTGTTTACCATCCTGCCGTTGGTAGCCGCACCGCTGGTGTATAGCTTATACCGAGTGCGTGGTTGGTTAGATGTGTGGGTGGCTGGAGGTGTGGTGGCGTTGTTGGCGTTGTTGGCTCGCTATATGCCGTTCAGCGCGGAACCATTTATTCAAGATACATTCTCCCTTTTAGGCCGTGCTTTTGTGCTAGAAACGGCTGACCGTGACACACTGGTGAACTTGTTTGCCACCAGCACCCTGATATTTTTAGCCACCGGCCTTAACCGGCAAGGGCGCTTTTTTCTGCCAGCTGGCTTGGCCGTGCTGAGCTTTTTGGTGGCCGCCCTCAGTGTGCGCCCATTTTTGTTTGCCGCCATTTTCTTGCAAATTGCCGCCGCCCTCAGCGTATTTATGCTGGCCGATGGCCGCTTGGTTACCTCGCGCGGCGCACTGCGGTATCTTAGCTTCACTACGCTTGGCGTACCCTTTATCCTGTTTACGGGCTGGCTCTTAGATGCTTATGCCGCCAACCCAGAAGAGCCGCGCTGGTTGACGTGGGCCGCGCTCATCTTGATAACGGGACTGTTTATTTTGTTGGGAGTGGTGCCCTTTCACAGCTGGCTTCCGTTGGTGGCGGAAAATTCACCGCCACTGGCCACAGCGTTTGTGTTAGGCGTGGCACGCTTACCACTGGCACTGTTTATGGTGCGCTTGCTCAACACTTATGAGTGGCTGGGTGCTAATACGGGCGTGCTCACTTTGCTTACCACCGCCGGGATTGTGATGGTAGCCGTAGCGGGCGCCTTTGCTTTTGGCCAGCGCAACCTAAGCCGGAGCATCGGCTATGCCGCAGTAATTAACTTTGGGATGATTTTCTTGGGCGTTGGGTCGGGCACAGCCGCTGGCACACAGGCGGCATTGGCAGATTGCGTACTGGGCGGTTTGGGGATTGCAGTGTGGGCGGCCGGCTTAGAAACTTTACGGCGCTCTACGGCCAGCGGCGAGATGACGTTTGACGCTTTGCAAGGCTTAGGATGGCGTTATCCATTTGCGGTGGCCGCCGTGGCCATTGGGGCCCTCTCTTTCTCGGGCGCACCACTCATGGCGAGCTTCCCTGCCCGTTGGAATTTATTGCAATTACTGGCGGGTGAAAACCCGTGGCTGGCGCTATTGGTAGTGGCCGCCATGCTTAGTTTAGGCTTGGTAGTCATGCGCGGTTTGGCCACCCTTACCACGCCCGCTTCTCCGGATGAAGTGATTGAACCGCAAGAAAGCCACTGGAACATGGCGGTTTTGAGTATTGGAGTTTTACTGGTGCTTTTGATTGGAGCATTCCCGCAATTGATTTTTGGGGCGTAAGTTTGGGAATGGTGAACTATGAATTGCGGATAAGTTCGGCGTGCAACGTTTCTAACGTGGGAATGATAACGGGCCAATCATAGTGCGTGCGCACAAACACATACCCAGCCGCGCTTAGCTTTTCTCCTAGCGCCGGGTTGCGAAGTAACTCCACCACTGCCTGTGCAAAAGTATCTGGCGCATCTGCCAGCAATAGTTCTTGGCCAGAGCGTACGGCAAACCCTTCTGCCCCCACCGTGGTGGAAACAATTGGCTTGCGCATCGCCATCGCTTCCAGCAATTTCAGCCGCGTGCCGCCACCCATGCGAAGTGGCGCAACGTACACGCTTGCTTCTGCCAAATAGGGTTGAATAGCTGGCACAGCACCCGTAACGGTGATGCCGTTTTGCCCGTGGAGTTGTTGCACAGTGGGCAACGGTTTTTGCCCCACTATGGTGAATTGTGCGTTTAGCACTTGCGCGCGCACACGCGGCCAAATTTCCGCCGCAAACCACAGCACCGCATCAACGTTGGGACGGTAATCCATTTTGCCCGTAAAGATGGCGGATAGTTGAGGGCCAGTGGCCACTGGCTGATAGCGGTTGATATCAATGCCGTTGGGGACGATAACGGGTTTGATTGTGGGCACAAGAGCTTGGAGTGCGGCGGCATCTTCTGGTGAGCAACAAGTAACGGCGTGCACGGCGCTCAACGTTTCCGCTTCAAAACGTTTAAGCCGGGGCCACTGGAGCCAAGAATAAAGTGCGGCGGGCCAGCGGCGCGGATTGCGCCAATCCGTTTCAAAGGCGCGGCGTTGAATGACGTATTCCGCGTTGTGCGCATCAAACACCAATTTGGCGTTGGAGTGGGCGCGCACAATTGGAATGTAACGGGCCAGCTCTAATCCTTCAATGTGAATCACATCAAACGTGTGGCTGTGCAGTAATGATTGAAGCGCGGCGGCGAATTCGGCTGACCAAAGCCGCTGGGCCAAATCCGGCTGAGGGGAGAACAGGGCTTGCAGGCGGGCCGCGCGCGGGCGTTGCGGGGCGGGCACGGTTACTAGCGGCAGGCAGGTTTTGCGGAGCAGTTCGGAATCCAGTGGTTGCCCAGCTTCTGCAAAACTCAACAAACTAACAGCCTGGCGCTGGCTAAGATGCTGGATGAGGCCCCAGTTGCGCAAGGCGGTGCCTTGCCGAGGCGGGTATGGCAACTGGGGGGTAAGAAAAAGCACGCGCACGCTGATTAGGGTTTGACGATAAGTGATTGAAGGGTTGTAACCAGTAAGCGATGCTCAACGGCGTGCACGCGAGTTTCTAAGTCTTGCTGTGAGTCTTTGGGGAGAATGGGCACAGTTTCGTGGGCCAGCACTGGGCCATTATCCACACCTTCATCGGGCACCAAATGAATCATCACGCCGGTTGCAGTGATTTCGCCTTTGCGAAAAGCGCGGTAAGCACGCTCAATGGCGTGCGTGCCGGGAAACTGGCCGGGTAGGGCGGGGTGCAGGTTGATGACACGCTCGGGAAAGCGGCCTAGAAAACCCATCGAGAGCAGGCGCATCCAACCAGCTAGCACTACCCAATCGGGTGCAAAATCTTGCACCATCTGGGCCAGCTCAGCATCATATTCATGGCGTGATTGCGTGTTGCGCTTGGGTTTGTAGATGGCCGGGATGCGGGCGCGATGCGCACGCGTTAGCCCAAACGCCCCCGGCTTATTGCTGATGACGGCCACCACTTCCGCCGCTAATTGGCCCGCTTGGCAGACATTGATGATGGCTTGCAAATTGGTGCCACTGCCCGAAACCAACACCACGAGCCGCGCGAGAGTGTTCATGTTAGTTTCACACCGCGCGCGTCGGCGCATAATTCGCCAATGACGTAAATTTCTTCGGCGATGAGGCTTTGCAGGGCCGCTACATTTTCTGGTGCCACCACCGCCACCATGCCAATCCCCATGTTGAACACGCGGTGCATCTCATCTGTAGCGATGCCGCCTTGCTGTTGAATGCGCATGAAGATAGATAGAACGGGCCAACTGCCCAAACGCACCACCGCGCCTAAACCTTCTGGCAGAACGCGCGGGATGTTTTCAATGAAGCCGCCGCCGGTGAGGTGCGCCAGCGCTTTAATGAGATTGAGGTGTGGGTACAGCAATTGCAGATAGGAGCGGTGCGGCGCAAGTAAGGCTTCGGCCAAGTCATCATCCAGCGGCGTGTCTTCAAACACCTTGCGGATGAGGGAGTAGCCGTTAGTGTGTGGGCCAGAAGAACGCAAGCCGACCAGCACATCACCCGCCTGCACGTTGCCGCGCGGCAGAATCTGCGCCCGTTCTACTACGCCTACAATCGTTCCCGCCACATCAAACTCATTGGGTTGATACACGCCCGGCATTTCTGCCGTCTCGCCGCCCAACAGCGCACAGCCCGCCGCGCGGCAGGCCGCCGCCAAGCCGCTTACCACATCGGCTATCATTTCGGGCTTCAGTTTAGAAGCGGCCACGTAATCTAAAAAGAAAAGGGGCCGCGCACCTTGCACCAAAATATCGTTAATGCAGTGATTGACTAAATCGTGCCCAATGGATTCATAGCAACCCACTTGTGCGGCCACTTTTACTTTAGTGCCCACGCCATCGGTGGAGGCCACTAAGACCGGCGCCGTCATCTGCTTCAGTGCACCCGCGTCAAACAAGCCGCCAAACGCGCCAATGCCGGCCAACACTTCGGGCCCATACGTTGCGCGCACAGAGTCGCGCATCAGCTCCACAGCGCGGTTGCCGGAGTCTATGTTCACTCCGGCTTGAGCGTAGGTTGTCATATTTATCCGTTTACCGTACCTGTATATCCGTATACACTTCCGCGTAATTGCCATCAAAATCTTCGGCGATGAAGCCGACGTTGTATAGTCCAGCGGGCGCGTCAATCGTCGTCCACGTGGGCAACTCATCGCCAAACGTTAACACCGCCCCTTCCTCGGAGTAGTAATCATCATTGGCAATGTCGTAGTAATTGTTGATTAAGATGAACTGATCACCCGTTTCGGGCGTGATTTCACTGGGTGCACCGGGCTCATCTTCCGTGCCGGTGAAGCCAAAGATAGCGCGCAAGTTGCCATCATTGCCCCAGATAATTTTGGCGAAACGTTTCTGGCCGCTCTCGCTAAACACGTAGTAACCTTCCGTAGAGTAGGTGGCATCATCGGCGGAAGCGCCGTAATCTTCGGGGCTGAGCAGAGCTTGCACTACTTGCGCACCATCATCAATGGCAAACAGCGTTGGTTCCCACTCAAACTCAAGCGGCACCGGGTTGCCGTTCCAAACCGGATAGGCCACGCCATCCACGGCCCGCGTATCATCGCCTTCAATAAAATCTTCATCCGCCACTAAAATCGCGTTCTTGGCTTCATCATAGTAACCCACAAACAAGTATATGTAACTAATGCTCTCACCCGTAAACGCGGTGCTGAGCGTTACTGGCTGGTTGAGTGTGGCCGTTTTACTGGAAACTTTGATAGGCGCGGCGGTGATTTCCTCAGCGCCGGGCGAAACAATGGCCACGTCTGGTGGCGGCGTGGGAATGGTGACTGAGCGGGTAAGTTGCTTGCCCGTGTAGTGTGCCACCAGAAAATCATCCCACAATGAATTTTCCGCAAAGCGGCGCGCCACGGTGGTGTAACTTTCATAGCCAGAGAGCGGGTTGCGGAACAACTGTGAGTTGGGGAAGTAGATAGACATGCCATACGCGCCCGGCCGTTCTGGCCCGCTGGCTTCCACTACAATGGCTTGTTGCATGGCGGCCAGTAACCCTTGCGCGGCTTGCGTCACACCCGCATCACCCGCTTCTTGCGCGGTGAGCGCGGCGAAGTGCGCCATATCAATGTAACTGGGCGGCACTTCTTCCCCAAAGACACTCTGGAAGGCTTGCGAGTAAGTGCGCGTGCGGGCCAAGAAGCGCGGGTCTAGTTCACCCGCCACCACCGCAAAATCATCCAGCGCCTTAAGCACCGCCGGCATTTGAGATAAATCCACCGCTGAGAGCGTGGCATTGGCGGCAGTGGCGTTAATGACCGCTTGCGCCGAAACGCGCCGGCCGGTGTAATCTTCACGGGCTTGATCATTGATGATGCGTAAATCGCTAGTGATGTAGTGTTCCACAATCTTTTGGCTCAGCTCCCGGCCATCCATCTCCGGTTTGTTCACCAAATCATTCAAAAACGCCGCGTACGCCCAGCCGAGGCCCGGTTCTACTTCTTGCGAAGCGACGGCGTAGCGCGCGTATGGTTGTATGGCCGCAAATACTTCCACGTGCGCCATCAAGCAGGCATCAAAGCCCAGCAATTCAAACTGCCCAATGCCCGTTTCACGGATAGCGCGTTCCAATGAACGGTCTAACTCGTTGAGATAGAGCAAGTCACCAAACACCCGCGCAATCGGCGCCCGGTCTGGGCCAGAGCCGTTGGCCGTGGGGTCATTCCAGCCGCCCGGCCAGCCCATGCCGTGGTCACTCAAAATCAGCACATATTTATCCGCCGGGTAGTTTTGCACACCCCACTTAATAAAGTCCACCAGCACATCGCCATCGGCCATGTTGCTCTCGCCTTCGGCCAGCATTTCTGAGCCAACGTTGTAAAGATCATTGTCTTGCGTCACAAAGTAACGGCGCGTGCTCGTCCAATTGCCGCCGCCCCGGTAGCCGCCCGCAAACCGGTCAATCTGCGAAACAATGTTCACGCGGTCAGTTGAGCCAATGGCTTCGGCTTCGTTCAGGTCAATAAAAATATCTTGCTCCAACACTTCATCATCGGCGTTTTGGTAGAGCAAAATCGTCCACGTTTGCGCGTTGGGATTAGCGGTGATGGTGCCGCCTCCGCCGCCGGTAGTAGCCGGTGGCCGGGTGGGGGGAACAGCCGTAGCCGGGCGCGGCGTTCGGGTAGGCGGTTGAACGTTAGCCGCTAGCTCTGTGGCGCGCGCGGCGGCTTCCTCGGTTTGCACCACAGCTTCAAACTCGCGGATGGTTTGTTCATCCACGCAAGCCGTAAGAAGCAACGCGAAAGTGAGAAACACAAGTATTAGAGAATTAGAAAATTTGCGCATTCTGGTTTTCCTGCTTAGCGGAAGTAACGGCCCGCCAGCCTATATCTTTGCGAAAATGTATGCCATCAAAGTTTACATTATTCACGGCAACGTAAGCATTGTGTAAAGCCTGCTTTAGGTTAGCGCCCCAGCCAGTGACGGCTAACACGCGCCCGCCCGCCGTTACTACTTGCTCATCTTTTAGCGCTGTGCCCGCGTGGAAAATCACTGCCTCTATCAGCGCCGCGTCCAAGCCAGAAATAACGCGGCCTTTGGGGTAACTGGCCGGATAGCCCTCTGAGGCCAGCACCACGCACGCCGCCGCGCCGCTTTTCCACTTGATTTCCGTGGTTTCCAGATTTCCTTCAACGCACGCTTCTATCACATCCAATAAATCCGTTTCCAGCAAAGGCAGAAGCACTTGCGTTTCGGGGTCTCCCAAGCGGCAATTGAACTCTAACGTGCGCGGGCCATCTTTAGTCAGCATCAATCCGGCGTACAGCACGCCCACAAACGGTTTGCCCTCCGCCCGTAAGCCATCCACCGCCGGTTGCAAAATAGTCCGCGTAGCTTCTTCAATCAGTGCGGCGGAGGCGATGGGCGCGGGCGCGTACGCGCCCATGCCGCCGGTGTTAGGGCCAGCATCGCCATCCAACAACCGCTTGTGGTCTTGCGCGGCTGACAGAACTTTCACCGTGCGCCCATCACAAAACGCTAATAAAGAAACTTCCTCGCCCGCTAATCGCTCTTCAATGATGACTTCGTCACCCGCCGCGCCAAACTCACGGTCTAGCATGATGTGCCGGAGCGCGGCCTCGGCGTCATCGTTGCAATTCGGCACAATCACGCCCTTGCCTGCCGCCAAACCGGAAGCCTTAATCACCACCGCATAATCCGCCGTGAGCAAGTGCCCAACGGCCTGATAAAAATCTGTAAAAGTTTGATAACGCGCTGTAGGGATGTTGTGCCGCGCCATAAACGCTTTAGAAAACGCTTTGCTGGCTTCTATTTGTGCGGCGGCTTGCGTGGGGCCAAACGCTTTCACGCCCACGGCCTGCAGAGCATCTACCACGCCATTGGCCAGCGGCACTTCTGGGCCAACCACCACTAAATCAATTTGCTTTTGTTTAGCAAAGGCTACTAAGGCCGCCGTATCTTCGGCGGCAATGGGTACATTGTGAGCGGCGGTGCCTGCGTTGCCGGGCGCAACGTACAACTGCGTCAGGCGCGGTGATTGCAGGATTTTCCAAGCCAGCGCATGCTCCCGCCCGCCCGAGCCAATGAGTAGAACTTGCATGTCTTGTCCCTCTACGCCGGAGTGCGCTCAAAGCCGGTTTTAGTTTGCGAGGTATCCACTTCAATGGGATACACGCCCGTGAAGCAGGCATTGCAATAACCATTTTTCCGGCTAAGCGCCCGCATCATGCCGTCAATGGAAAGGAAGTGCAGGCTATCGCAATCAATATGATCACGCATTTCGTCTAGCGTTAGTTTGTGCGCAATCAATTCGTTGTAGGTGCCCATATCTACGCCCATAAAGCATGGGTGAGCAATGGGCGGGCACGTAATCCGCAAATGCACTTCGCGCGCGCCCGCGTCCCGCAAAAGGCGCACCAGCGGGCCGGAGGTGGTGCCGCGTACAATGCTGTCATCAATCACCACCACCCGTTGGCCGCGCAGGTTTTCTTCTAGTGCCAAAAACTTTAGCGCCACGCCTTGCTTGCGGAGTGAATCCGTAGGCTGAATAAAAGTACGGCCAATGTATCGGTTTTTGATGAACCCATCATTGTGCGGCAGGCCGCTCGCGCGCGCGTAGCCAATGGCCGCCGGTGTGCTGGAATCTGGAACTGGAATTACCACCTCAGCTTCCACCGGCGCTTCCCGCGCCAGCTCTTCACCCAAACGTTGGCGCACATGGTGGGTGGTGAGTCCGTCCCAAAAACTATCGGGTCGTGAAAAGTAAATGTGTTCAAACGTACAGCGGGCCAAGTGCTTTTGCGGCTCCAGCGCTTGCCGCACGCGCAGAGCAGAATTGCTCAGCGCCACAATCTCGCCCGGCTTCACTTCGCGGATAGCTTCACAGCCCAGCGTTTTGAGCGCGCCCGTTTCCGATGCCACCACATGCCCGCCGCTGGGCAGGCGGCCAATGCTCAACGGGTGAAAGCCCCATGGGTCACGCACGGCGTACACACCATCACGGGTGAGAATGGCCAGGCAGTACGCGCCTTTCCATTTCGGCATGGTGTTTTCAATCCGCTCTGCCCACGTTTCACCTTTCGCGCCCGCCAGCATCATCGTCATCACTTCACTATCGGATGACGCAAACAAGCCAATGCCTTTTTCCAGCAACTCATGGCGCAGTTCGGCGGTGTTGATGAGATTGCCGTTGTGTGCCAACGCCACCGGCCCGTGAATGGTTTCAATGAGATACGGTTGCGCGTTGCGTTTATTGCTAGAGCCGGTGGTGGAGTAGCGTGTGTGGCCAATGGCAAAGTGGCCCTTCAGCGGCTCCAAATCATGCGGCGTAAACACTTGCGCCACCATACCCACGTCTTTGTGCAGGCGGATGGTGTGACCATCCGCTACGGCGATGCCGGCCGCTTCTTGGCCGCGATGTTGCAAGGCATACAGGCCAAAAAACGCCATGCGGCCCACATCTTCATTTGGCGCATAAATACCAATCACGCCGCATTCGTGTTTAGGGGAGTCCTGAGTCATAGTAGAAAAGGGAATTGGAGAATTAGAGAATTGGTTGTTAGTTATTGGTAATTGGGTATTGGGATTTTTCTAGTGGTGATTGTACTCGCGCGGCAGAGACTTGCCACTTTATTTCCTTCTTTCCACTATTTCCCTGATA
>JAEURM010000049.1 GCA_016789245.1 Anaerolineales bacterium | reverse complement strand
TAGCACCATCAGCACGAGCACTACATCAGACGTAAAGCTGGCCGTTGTGCCAAGAAAACCGGTGTAACTTTCAAGCCACCACATGATGATTGAGCCTTGTGTGAAGTTGATGACCTATTAAAACATGGAAACGAAGGAAAGAAAGGAAAACTTCCGTGTTCGTCAGCACTTATCCGCGCTTCCGCGTTTCAACTCTGAGCTGGAAGTGTTTTTTTGAAACACGGATAAACACGAAACTCAAGGGAAATACACGGAAGATTTGATATTAAGGGACTCACCTTAAACGACTGAGCACAAATTTTGAAATCGTCATACCCGCGAAAGCGGGTAGCCATTGCCTAAAAGATGGACTCCCCCCGCTCTTGTGGGGGAGTGACAGTATACGTAAAACGAACAAAATAATCTGTGGTCTTCCGTGCTTATCCGCGTAATCCGCGTTTCAGCGTCTTCACGCCGCGCGGAGTTCTAGATGGCGGCGGCTTCCCATTTGTTCTAAGGCGGCACGCAGAGCTGGCGCTTCGCGCATAAACTCAGCGTAATCATCCGCCGAGAGCGTCCATACCTGAGCTTCCGTGAGGGCGCGCACCGTGGCCGAACGTACCTCACCGCGCAAAAGCGCCATCTCGCCAAAAAACTCACCCGGCCCCAAGTGCGCCACCACCCGCTCTGCTTCCGCGTCATTCACCATCACGGCCAACTCACCGCCGCCAATCACATACAAATCTCGGTCACTGGCGCCGCTCTGCACCACCACTTCACCGGCCGGTAAAGTGCGCGGGCGCAAGCATAAGGAAAGGCGGCGCAGTTCATCCGGCGTAAGCTCACGGAAGAGCGGAATGCGGCTGAGGAGGGCGGCCTCAGGCCGTGAAGGCGCCTCGGCGAGGGCACGCCGCGCGGCCTCGGCGGGCAGTTGCAAAAGCTCCACGGCGGTAACGGTGCGCGCTTCAGTTTGCGCCGGTTGCCCGGCGGTGAGGGCTTCAATCTCTAACAACGCGCCCGCGCTCAACACCGCTTCCACACGGCGCGTGCTGGCATCGGCCGTTAGAATTTCTACGCGGCCAGTTTTTATCAATGAGGCCCAGCGCAGAGTTTGCCCAGTGGCGTGCAAGCGGCGGCCCGCTGGCAGTTGCATCAGCCGCGCACTGTGCGCCAACTGCGCTAAAGTTTCCACCGGCAAGGCGCTGAAGGCGGGTTGCTTCTGTAAAAGTTCAACCACTGATTCGGCTTCGCCCAATTTCAGGCGGCTAGCCCACGGCAGAGCGCGCAGTAAAGCGGGCGCGGCCACTTCCCGCAGTTGCCACGGCAGAGCATCATGTGTTTGCAAAAGGCTAGCTTCCACAAACCGCGCGCCGGTGTAATACGCCATGCGGCCCAACACATCGGCCAAGGCGGATTGAAAAATCTCGCCCAGCGCCAACACATCGCCTTGCGCTTCATCCGCCAAACGGCCATTAGCGCGGAACCACAGCCCCCACTCCGCTAACGCGGCTACTTGGTTGAACTCACCCATCAATTGCTCGGCCAACGGGCGGCCATACACCCGTGCGCACGCTAGCATTGGCCCTTCCGCCAAATGCCGAAAGGCCAAGCGCAACTTCAAACGGTCACCGCCCTGCTCACTGCGCGCCCACGGTGCGGTGCCTTCCCACGGCAATTCATTGAGTACATGGCTGGCCGCCAAGCGCCGCAAGCGCAGAGGCAAATCAAAATACGCTTGCGCCAACGTATCGGCCGCAAAACGCGCGTCTGTTTCCGCGCTCAACACTGCCAGCCAGCCGGCCAAAGCCGCGCGATAAATTTGCGCGCGCTCGTTGAAGGGCACGGTGACTTGGTCTGTGAGCAGGCCGTGCGCGTTAAACCACAGTGGCCAGCCACAATCTACGGCTAAACCGTTGAACGTCTCCACGAGTTTGGCGCGGCTGGCGGGACCACTCACCTCCACCGTTTGCTGAAGCGTGGTGCGCAAAAGCCAACTCAGCGTGCGGGCCAAGTGTGCGGTGTGTTGCGCTGGGTCAGCATCTTCGGCCGCCGTCATATCCACCAAGCGCGCGGGCGGGAGCAGTGGGCGGCGAATGAGATGCCACGCCAAAAATGCCGCGCCGCACCACAACGCCACGGCCACGCGCCACGCCCAATCACCGCTCACCGGCCACAGCGCCACGGAAAGCCCAATCAGTAAGAGCACGCCGCCTAAATCTCCGCGCACAGCAAAGCGCCACAAACGGAACGAAAGAACGAAGGCGAGGCCGAGGAAGAAAAAGGAGAGAAAGAGAATTAGAGAATTGGAGATTAGGGGTGAAGGATTAGGGATTAGGGATTTTAGAAGCAATGCGGCGGAGGTGAGGGCGAGGCCGCTGTACCACCAGCGCCACGGTGAGCTGGCCATGCCGAGGGCCAATGAGGCTGAGAACCCAGCGGCTAACAGCGGCAGAAGAATCGGCAAGGCTTGTGCCCAAAAATCTGCGGCAGAGGCCATGCTGGTTTGCAGACGCATTTCTTCTGGCAGGAAGCCTAACACCAGCGCCACCAACAAAATAATGAGGGCGCTTTGCCAACCCGGGCGGTTTTGCACCGTGCGGGCCAGTTGTTGCACTTGTTGGCGCACATTGGCCGAGAACATATTGGCCTGAAGCAAACCAAAAAATAGAGCTAACGCTAGTGAGCCTAACAAGCCCAGCCCGGCCACCGTGCGCAAATCGGCCGTGAGCACTTGGCCTAGCAAACCAAACACGCGGGCGGGCATCACCAGCAGTGGCAAATACAACAAGTTAATCATCCACAGCGTAGAAATGCCGCCGAAGAACACAAAAATCCATTGCTCACGCGTAAATTTAGGCCACCACTCACCCACGGCCCAACTGCGGCGCAATAAAACCCACAACTCGCGTTGAAAGAAGCCCGTGGCTCGTTCCAGCAGGTTGGGAATTTCCAACCAATCCATCAGCAAGTAATACCCATCAAACTTGAGAAACGGAATGGCGTTGGCCACAATAAATAAATAATTGGTGAAGGCAAAAAAGCTGAAGAAGGAGGCGCGTTCCGGCCAGAGCCACATGCCCAACGAAGCTAGGCCACCCAGCACAAAGTTTACAAACGGGCCAGCGGCCGTTACAGCCACCCGCGCGGGCTTGGGGGCCAACCACCTATCACGAGTATCAATGTACGCGCCCGGCATGCCATACATCATGATGAGGCCGCCTCGGTTTACTTCGCGCCCAAAGCGCCGCACGGTGAAGGCGTGCCCGCACTCATGCAAAAAGAGCGCCACCAAAATCAATATCACCAGCGCCACAATTTCTGGCGTAGAGCGCGTGCCAGTGGGGGATTGCAAGCCGCCCGCATTGAGATACAGCGCCAGCCCGGCCACGCCTAGCACACTCATCAGCACCAGCGCCACGCGCGTGTATAACAGCCAAACGCCCCACTTGTACGCCGCGTTCACCACGCCGCCAATGCCCGCCACCGGAAATTGCCGGAAGAGGAACGTGCTCATCAGCCAGCCAAAGCCTTGCCGCAGTTTGCCAATAAGACCGGCTGAGGCCAACTTGTTTTGAAGCGGCCCGTACACTTTATCCACCACGCCGCCCGTCACCAAGCCTTTATCCTGAAGCAATTCCACCAAATGCTGAATACGGCCCAACGCCATGGAGTTGTACCTCATGGCATAGGCAATGGAAAGTTTCAGGATGGTGCGTTGCCCATCAATCTGCGTCCACACAAAATGGTCTTCAGCAGAGAGGCGCAGGTAAGTATTGGTGGCGCGGTGTTTAAGCACCCACAGTTTTTGGCCACGCTCTTCCAGCGAGTGGGCTTCCACGCCCTCAGCAGGCTTAGGCACCCATAACGCCGGATTGGTTTTTTGTTGCAGGTCAGCCCACAAACTGGGCTTGGCTTCGGCGGTAGGCGGCGTGGGCCACAGGCCGCCCCACTCCGGCCAACCGCGCGTCAGCGTCATTTGCTTGAGGTGCTGGTAAAGGTTAGGCATGTTTTAGCAAAACGTCGCCCGCTCTCAATTCCATCTAATCCGCGCTGGAAGAAGCCAAGTTAGGGGTGGCGGTGGAACGATTGGTGCGCCGCCGTTGACGACCATGCCGCCAAACCCGGAAGAGAATGTTGGGTGCAAACAAACTGGCAGTAGGCATTAATAAGTTCGTGCACGCAATAAAGGCCGTATGCACTACCGGATCATGGTGGGTGGCCCGTTGTAGATGGGCAATGTAGCGATTAATTAAATCGGTGCCAGCCGGTTTATTGCCCTGTGCTTGCGGGTATGCAAAATCAGCGCCAGCCGCCAATTGCCACGGCCCATCCACCACTTTGGAGACTGCCGGGTAAAACCGCTGCCACAAGCCGTGTAAATTTCCGCCCGCTTGTGCCAACCGGGTATTTAATGCATCGGCTTGCAGGCTGGCGCTCGTCATACCTTGCCCATAAATCGGATTGAAACTACAAATCGCATCCCCTAATACTAAGTAACCATCGGGGTGGCGCTGGAGGGCTTCATACCGGCGGCGTAAACTAAACGGATACTTGAAAGTCACAATATCCGTTAACGGCTCCGAATCTGTAATCAAGTTGTAAATATCGGGCGCGGGCAGGTTACGCGCAAATTCATTGAAGCCTTTTTCATCGGCGGGCGGGTGCTGGCCAAAATAGCCGGCTTGCGTCACCACCCAACGGTTACCATCCACCGGAAAGGCACCGGCGCCACAAAACTCATGCGGCGGTGTGGGCGAAATAAAGTAAGCATCATCGCCCTGTTCGGGGCGACGGCGGTATGTGCGGGTGGCGTAGGCTAAATCTACTTTGATGGTCTCTTCGGCGGGCTTATCAAAGCCCAAAGCCGCCAGCCATTTCACTGCCGCTGAGCCGCGCCCAGCACAATCCACCACCAAATCAGCGTAAAGCTCCGAGGCCACCGGCTTGCCTTCAGCTTGGCGCTGTTCCAATTTCACGCCTAACACTTGCGCCTTATCGGCTGAGGCGAGCAATTCTTTCACATCCACATTCGTCACAAGCCCTACATTCGGCAGGCCTAACACGCGGCCGCGCAGGGTGGTTTCAACTAGCGGCCGCGTCAGCAAAATAACAGTGTGGCCAAGCCTAGTTTTGTGACGGTACCCGCCATCCACGAACCAATGCGTCTTGTCCGTAGGGTCACCTTCTAAAGCGCCCTGCGTTACTAATTCATCCGTCAGGCCGGGGAAATAATGATTGAGTAGATAACGGCCTTTGGCTAACAAGGCGTGTAAGTGCTGGCCTTGCGGCACGCTTTTGCGCGGCGTGGGCGTGGCGGTCAGTTCATCCCGTTCCAACACGGTCACTTGCTTAAAGTAATCGCTCAACACTCGGGCCGTCACTAACCCAGCCATGCTCGCGCCAATTACAATCGCGTGTTCATTTTTCATCAGTCAGTTTTATCTTTCTTGGCAATTCATTTACGCTACCAACGGCGTGAGGCCGGGGAGGATAGACACCGGATTAGTGAAAAAGTGGGCGGCGGCGTGCAAAAGTGGGCCAACCGGCCTTTGATGGCTTTGCGCCAGTTGCGTTAGCGCCAGCATTTCAGCTTTCACGCCGGGCGGGTTATTTTCACGCGCGTACACCAAACTCCGGGCCAGCGGAATCATTGGGTCAGCGCCCTGCTTTTCGGCTAATTGCAAATCGGCCAACGCTTCGGTGTAGCGGCCTTGCATAGCGCGTACCAAGCCCCGGTAAGCATACGGGCGCGGGTTGGGCGTTACCGCGTCTGGCAAACGTGCCACAGAAATATCAAAGTCCGCTTCCGCCGCGGTGGGCGTGTAGCCCAAAATAAGGCGCAGAATGCCACGGTTGAGAAACGGGCTGTAAGAAATGTTCTCCGCGTACAGTTCAATCACGCGGTCATAATCGGCCAGCGCGGCGGTGAAGTTGCCCAAATCAAAATACGCCGCGCCGCGATAGACGAAGGCCAAGAAGTATGGATGCAATTCCAGCGCACGGTTCAAATCTTCAATGCCGCGCTCCGTTTGGCCCGCACACACATACGCCCAGCCCCGGTCTGCCCAAAAGGGTGAATACTCGGGCCGCAGTTCTAAACTCTGGTCTGCATCGGCAATTGCTTCTGGGTAACGCTCCAAACGGCGGTAGCAAATGCCGCGCAGGTTGTAGGCAATGGCTTGCTCACGCTCGGCTAGCGGCGGAGTGCTTTCCAACGCGTGCGTTAAATCATGCACCGCTTCTTCCAAATGCTTTACTTGCTTGCGGGCGCGGCCCCGCGCAAAAAATAAATCAGCGCCCAAAGCGCCCTGGGCCATGCTCTGGCTAATGGCGCGGATTTGTTCCAAAGTATCAGCTTCAGCGGGGGTGTTGGGTTTAACGCACATGATGGATGATTCCTGAGTTGGTTCAGTAACAATTAGGCGCGCGGCTTGCTCCAAACGGAGCAAGCAACCTGAGCGGGTCTCCACTCAGGTTGCTTGATTGACAAGACTGGTGCTACGTGCAAAACGGCACAATCGCGCCGCTATCGGTGCCTCTGAGCCAACTGGCGGTGCATCCACACTGTCCGGTGAGTTTGTTCCACAGTGAACCGGCGGCCGTGAACGCCGCTGAGGAACGTTCACCCAAAGCTTCGGCTTGCGGGCCGCTGGCCGCTTGTTGCTCTTGCAACTCTTTGAATTCTTCCCAAGTTAGGCCGGCTTCCACCAACGTTTTGCCCGGGCGGGTTTCCACTTGTTGCCGGAACTCCGGATCAATCGCCATTCGCTCGAGAATGGTGGCGAGAACTTCTTGACGCATGTTGACCTCCAAAAAAGAAAAGCGAAATAAAAAGAAAAGCTAGAGGTGGAGATAAAGGATTACGCGTGAGCCACCTCCTGCTTACACGTCTACGTATAACGCACCGTCTTCTACACTGACGGTGTAACGTTTGAGGGTTTTAGGCTTACCATCTAGCAAACTACTCAGGAAGCCCGGTTTGCGGCCAATCCACTTAAGCACAGAGCCATCGCGCACGTTGAACTGTGAGCCGTGGCCCGGGCAGGTGAGGCATTCACCGTCTAAGCGCCCTCGGCTAAGCGGCACGGCCAAGTGCGGGCACAGTTCGCTAACAGCGTGGAATTCGCCGTTATGGTTAATCACTAGCACGCGCTGGCCACCAGCACTAAAACTTTTCATTTGGCCGGGCGCAATTTCTGCAGATTGAGCAAGTTGATAACGGGGCATAGAATGATTCGTATTGCGTGTTGCGTAAAACGGAATACGCACTACGCAATACGCAATATGTTTTACGCTTTCGCTTTCAATTCCAGCGGCACCGGCGCACCCAGCGGGCGGCACACACCGCAATGCACAGCCTCCGGCGTGACTAACGCCTGAACGGTCTGCTGGGCATCGGTGTAAACGGCCAGCACATGCGGCAAGGTCTTAAAATGGTCTTTACAGACCGCGCGGCCACAAAATTTGCATTGGCTATGAGCGGGGCGTTCACAGTGCCAGCAGTGCATAGAGCGTTTCCTTAGTGAATAAAGCGAACGCTCTCAAAATACGCCGTTTCGGGCGCGGGCACATGCGGCGCAGGGTAGGTTTTAGGGCATAACTTTAGAGGGGGAGGCGGGAGGAATTCAGGGATTAGGGGCTAAACCGGTTTTCACCGCGTACAGCGCCGCTTGGGTACGGTCTTGTAGGTGCAGTTTAGAGAGGATGTTGCTCACGTGGCCTTTCACCGTGCCCTCGGTGATGTGGAGCGTTTCAGCAATTTCGCGGTTGCTGAGGCCGCGCGCAATGCACTTGAGTACATCGGTTTCGCGTTCCGTGAGCGGCTCTGCCTCGGGGGTGGGGTTGGCAATTTGCTGAATCAGCTTACGTTGCGCTTCTGGATGGAGCACTGGCTCACCGCGTGCGGCGCGGGCAATGGCGGCCAGCAAATCTTCTTTTAGCACATCTTTGAGCAAGTAACCGGCCACGCCAATTTGCATGGCGGTGCGCACATCTGGCCCTTCGGCAAAAGAAGTGAGCACAATAATGCGGCATTGCGGCTGGTGCGCCAAAATGCGCCGCGCGGCTTCTAGGCCGGAGAGGCCCGGCATCATCAAATCCAGCAAAATCACGTCGGGTTGCAAAGCGGCGGCCTGCTCCACGGCTTGTATGCCGTTGGCCGCTTCGCCCACCACATCTATTTCGGGTTCATCTTCCAGCAATAGCCGCAAGCCTTCGCGCACAATGGTATGGTCATCCACAATGAGTAAACGAGTCATTCCGTTCTCCGTTTTGGTTATTCAGCTTATGCACATCATCACTCCCGCTCTCGCGGGTGTGACGGCTCACAATGACTTTTCGCGCCGCTCTGGTAAGAAAGCCACAATGGCCGTGCCGGCGCCGGGATTAGATTGAATATAAATCGTTCCGCCCAGCCGCTCAATCCGCTCCCGCATGCCACGTAAACCTAACCCCCTAGATGAGCCGCCGTTGCTGGGCAAATGCTCGGCATCAAACCCCAGCCCATCATCACTCACCGTTAGTTCTAGGCCGCGTGCATCTTGCGCCAATTGCACGCGCACCGTTTGCGCGCGGGCGTGCTTCACCACGTTGTTCAGTGCTTCTTGCACAATGCGGTACAGCGTTTCTTCTTGCTCCACCGGGCGCGGCGTGTACGCTTGTACTTCATATTGCACCGGCACGCCTTCGCGCTGATACAGCCGTTCAATATGTTTGCGGATGGCGGGCACTAAACCTTCTTGCACCGGATTACGCAACTCAGTGAGCAGTTCACGCATTTCGGCCAACGCCTGCTGGCTCAGCTCTAGCACGCGGGCAATGCGGCGTTCACCTTCCATGGCATCTTTTTGGTAGGCGGGCCGAATAGACTGCGCCACTAGCGTAATACTAAAAATCAGTTGCGTGACGGAGTCATGCAAATCACGCGCGAGGCGTTGACGCTCATCCAACACGGCCACAGCTTGCACGCGGTTATACAAGCGCGCGTTTTCTAAGGCAATGGCCAACTGGTCAGCCACAATGCTCAGGCCGGTTACATCATCTTCAGAAAGACGTTGAACGCTGGCCGCATCTAGCACGCCTAATAAGCGCTCGCCGAGCAAAATTGGAATAGCCAGCTCCGCCCGCAATGCGTCCGCGCCGGGGATGGGCACGTAACGCTCATCGGCTTGCACATCATTAATTAGCACAGGTGCGCGGGTTTGCGCGGCCACACCTAAAATACCCTGCTCCATGGGCTGGCGGTACGGCGGGTTGCCCAACCAATCCCACTGGCTGGCTACGGCGCTTTGCACCAATACTGTTTCATCCGCCGCCTCCACCAGAAAAATTGAAATGTGTTCATAGCCCAGCCGCATGTGCAAGGCTTCGGCGGTGGTGTTGAGCAATTCTGTGGAATCTAGCCGCGCGGCAATGCGCTGGCGGAGGCGCGCAATTAGTTCCAGCCGATTGGTGCGCTTGGCTTCACGTTCAAAACGGCGGGCATTTTCAATGGCCACCGCAATTTGGTTGGCAGAAGAGCGGTAACGGCGCAACTCGGCTTCCGTCCAATGATGGGCGGAGGAGTGCGAGAGCACTAAATTGCCAATGCGCTGGCCACCTTCCATGAGCGGGATAATGGCTAAAGCTGGGCGGCCCACCGCCAATTGCTCAGTGCGTAAACTTTCCGGCACGCGCTCGTCCGTCATCACATCGGCTATGGCCACCATCTCACCACGGTCTAGCAGGGGGTTCAGTTCGTCATCGCCAGTGGGCACATATTCATCCACCGGAAAAACGCCCTCGCCCGGCACAAAAATATAGGGCACGTGAAAGCGCAACGGCCGGCCGGTTTGGTCATAATCCGAAAAGAGCGCGATGGTACAGCGATAGACGCCGTTAGCGGCTAACTCCTCCAACGCGGCCCGCATGGTGTCATCGGCACTGCGTGCGCCGGTGATGCGTTGGCTCAGTTCATACAAAGCCATTAAATCATTGACGTTGGCGCGCGTGTCATCAAACAACCGTGCGTTATCAATGGCCACCGCCAACTGGTCGGCCACAATCTGAAAGGCTGTGGCATCTTCATCCGTAAACGGGCGCTCATCTTCAATGTTCAGCACGCCTAGTAAACGCTCTGCCACTTGGATGGGAATCGCCAACTCGGCGCGGTGTTGCGTGTTGGGGATGGGGATGTAATCCGGGTCAGCCGTCACATCGTTCACTAGCACCGGCCGGCGAGTACGGGCCGCGCGCCCCAGAATGCCACGCGCAACGGGCTGGCGATAGCCCAACGCCT
>JAEURM010000048.1 GCA_016789245.1 Anaerolineales bacterium | reverse complement strand
GAGCCACGATCAAACACCACCGTGCCGCTCTTCTTCACCCGTGCTAAGTACGCGCGTAAAAATTGCACCAACTGGCGCTCATCATCCGGGTCATCCAAGCGTAGGCCCGGCATCTTGCCAATTAAGTTGTGGCCGTCAATCAAGAATGGCATAACAAACTTTAATCCAAAAGCCCTTCACTAGCTTCTCTAATTCCAAAGGCCTCTAAACTTCAAAAAGCCAGCGAAGGGCTGGGTTATTCCAAGCTATAAATCCGCGTTCATCCACGTTCAGCTGTGGCTCAAAACTCACACAATCT
The DNA here is from genome assembly GCA_016789245.1 of Anaerolineales bacterium. Next base: position 9,985 of record JAEURM010000048.1, on the reverse strand, counting down.
AAATTCTAGCATTCGCCACCTAACCGCCACCATGCTATTATCCAACGTGAGGTAAACGATGAACGCCCGCCGCATGTTTCTCTATCTTGCGTTGAACGTGTTGGTTTCTATTTCCGCCACATGGGCGGCGTTGTGGATGTGGGAAAACTGGCTAAGCCCACGCCCCACTGCCGCTAATGCCACCCAAACCGCCAGCGCCACGCCAACACAATTTGTGCCGCTCAACTTGCCTGCGCCCAACGCTACGCCCTTCCCCACCATTGCGCCCCAACCGCGTGAGCCGCAAGTTCATACCGTGCAAACCGGAGAAACCATGGGCTTTATTGCGCAACTGTACGGTGTGAGCGTGGAAGATATTCTGGCCGCCAATAATCTCACAGACCCCAACGTGCTCAGCGTGGGCCAACAACTCGTCATCCCCATCGGTGGCTTTGAACCTACCTCCATTCCCGTCACGCCGCTCGTCACCGTTCCACCCATTGCCACCGCCACGCCGCAGGCCAACGCGCCCGCGCCCAATCTCACCATTCGGGAGGTGCGTGGCGCAGGCAGTTTAACGGATGAAGTGGTGGTGATTGCCAACGCGGGCGGCCCAGTGAACTTGGCCGGTTGGACTTTGCGGGCGGAAAATGGCGCGGCGTACACTTTTCCGGCCATCACCTTGTTTGAAGGCGGCATCATCAACGTGCGCACGCAAAGCGGGCCAGATACAGTGATAGACTTATATTGGAATCAGGCGCAAGCCATGTGGGCGCCCGGCCAATTGATTTTGCTGGCAGACCCCAGCGGCAACTTGATTGCGCGTTACACCGTGCCGTGAATGTAAAACCCGGAAGGACACGGACTATCAGTGTTCATCCTAACTAAACTATGTGTTCCGTGTTTCAGCTGAGCTATGGATTTTGACCGAATTGTAGAAAAAATTTTGCGGGAAGCGCAGGCCAACGGCAAGTTTGATAATTTGCCCGGCGCTGGCCGCCCGTTGAAATTGGATGACGCCAACGAGAATTCTGAAGAGTGGGCCGCCAACCACTTGATGCAAAATCAAAATTTGCGGCCGGCGTGGCTGGAAGAAGATTCAGCCATTCAGGCCGAGTTGGAGCAGGCGCGGCAAAAACTGCGGCGCACACACGGCTGGTACAAAGCTGAGGGCGCTCAACTGCAAACCGCCACCGGTGAAAAAGCCATCCGCCAGCGGGAGTGGGCGGAGGCGGAGTGGCGGCGTGCGCAAGCCGAATTCCGGCAAAGTTTGGCGCAACTTAATCAGCGCCAGCGCAACTTGAACTTAAAAGTGCCGCTAGAACGCTTCCAGCGCCGTTTGTTGGATGTGGAAGCGGAGTTACAAAAGCTCATCTGAGGCAACTGAGCGTAATTTTGTGAACGTCATACCCGCTTGCGCGGCCTGCCCCCGCTCTTGTAGGGGGAATGACTGCCTGCATAAGATAAGTTGCAAAAATCTGCCGCTAACTAAAACCGCCCCGAAGTTCGGGGCGGTTTTTCTTGGGTTAGGCCGCGCTCTCGTCTTTTTTCTCTTCGGCTTTTGGCCCGGACTTTTTCTCATCCTTTTTATCGCCGCCACTTAAGCCTTCACGGAACTGGCGGATGGCGCTTCCTAGTTCACCGCCGATTTTGCCAATGCGGCCCACGCCAAACACCAGCAATACAATTACCAACACAATCAACAATTCAGGCCCACCGGGCAAACCAGGCATAGGAAAAACCTTTCTAAGAAGTGGCGAAAAATGCTGAATAAATTATAGCACCTCAGCCCAGCCGCCCAGCGGGCGTGGCCAGCCGCCGCTGACGCCAATACCACGCCGCCAACGCCACCGCCGCTAAGCCCATCAATAACCACTCTTCCGGCTCCGGCACACCGGTTACGTTCAACGGCTCAGTTTCACCCACTTCTTCAAACTCGCGCTCAAATCGGTCAGCATCATTTTCCAAATCATCCAACATGCGGTGTTGTTCAGCGTTTACCAACACAATCATGGAGGAATACGGCGTGACGATGCCGTTCTGCATCGCAATCTTATGTAAGCCGTCCAGCACCTCTAGCCGGTCTGCCACGGCGTGCGGGTTGGGCAAAGTGGCAAGGATGAGTTGGCGGGCGGCCAGCGGCGCAAAGGTTTCATCTGAGGCGGGTGTGGCCAAACCGGTGGGAAGTGTTTGCCACACGTAACCATCCACCACATCGGCGCGGGCGCCCTGTACGCCGGCGCGCGCGGCCATCAGCCGCGTCAGTGCTTCTTCCACACTGCCGGCCACACCGCCGCCGCTGGCCTGAATAGCTTCCAGCGTGGCATCATCATAGCCCAGCGGATATTCTCCGCCGAGGTGCACCATCCACACTGGCGCGTTGATGACGGGCACGGGCGCAGTGCTGGGGCCAAGTTCATAACCAGAATCATCCGTGAGCACCAGCACGGCATCATACGCCGCTTCGCCGCGCATTTGCTCAAACTGTTGTAAAAGTTGCGCCGGATTTTGCCCGCCGAAGTAAAACAAATCGGGGGCTTGCACACGGGCCAGCGGCGCGCGGCTGGGCGCTTCGCCGCGAAAATCTGAAGCGGTGAGATACATTTCTGGTTGCAGGTTGTAGGTGCGCAAAGCGGTGAGGGCTTGCTCCACTTCTGCCGCGCGGGCCACCATGCTCCGAGAACGATCTAACACTACAGCTAAGCGCAAGGTGGCGGGCGGCTGAAGCACCTCACCCGGTTGCAGTGGGCGCACCACCACGCTTTGGCCGTTGGAAAAATCTACACGGTGGGCTTGCGCGGCGGTGTTGCCACTGGCCGCCAAGTTAGCCGGAAGCCACGCCTCTGCTGGCAAATTCAGTGTTTGGCCGTTGAATAGCCGCTCGGTGCCGGTATCCCAATACACATTAAACTTCTCGGCCAAGTTGGGCATGGGCCACGCATTGTTGGCGGCCAGCACGCGCCACGTCAGCCACAAATGCATCTCCGCACCTGCTGTGCGCGTGGTGGTAGGGATGAGGACGCCTTCGTATTCGTAATCCACGCGTTCCGGCTCAATGGGGAACACGCGTAAGCGGTATTGGCGCGGGCCAATTTGTTCCACCAGTGCCGGGTCTAAGTTCACGCGCACTTGCGATTGATACACGGCTTGTGCCGCGCCGCGCGGGGCCACGCGATACTCAAAGCGGTCAGCGCGATCCGCGCTGTTGCCTAACCACACGCCCGTAATCACTGCCGTCTCGGGCAAACTAAAGTAGTACACCACTTCTTGGCGGGCGGTGGTTTGATTTTGATACACCTCGTACAGCTCAAATTCGGCCCAATCCCCATGCTCGGTGAAATTGATTTCCTGCCGCAGGAGCCGTACCTCGCGGTCATCCACGGCTTGCCACGCCGCTCGCGCCTGATCGGGTGACCATGTGGAACGCACGGCGTTAATCACGCTCAGCCGCTCACCGTCCACAATCGGTTGGTCAAAAAATTGCGCGTACAACTTGGCGGCTTCTTGTGAATCACGGCTGAACGCCCACCGGTCACCGGTCAATTCTGGCACGGGCTCATAGAGCACAGGCCGCGCCACCCATTCATACGCCGCTTGCACTTGCTCGGTAACTTCTGGCCCCCACCCAATTTCGCGGTAAATCTCACGGATGTGGTTCATTTCCGTAACAGAGCCGAGGTAACGGAATTGCGCAAGAAAAGCGTTGAGCAAACCGGCGCGCAAATTATCTTCTTGCGCGGCCAAACTGCGTGCCGCTTCTATATTTTGTGGCTTCTGGGCCAGCAAATTAAACGCGGCTTGCTGAGGCTGGCGCACGGTGAGGGCTACGGTGGCCAGGCTCACTACGCAGGCCATCAACGCCAAGCCGCTTGCCAGCCCTGCCCCACGTTGGGCGGCCAACGTTTTGAACCCGCGCCACCACGCCCGCAAATACAACATTGGAATGGCGAGTGGCAGAATCATAAACAACGTCGCAGAGTATAAAAACAACGTCATCCCCAAAAAACCAAACAGGGCTAAAAAGATACGGCCCTTAAAAACTTCTTCCCAAAATGCAGTAAACATTCTTGGCATTTCGGCTAAGAATTCGCTGAAGCCGCGCACGGCCAGTACGGCGAACGGAAACGCATAAAACGCCGCCCACACGCCCACGTATAAGCCGGTGAGCACCAACAACGTTAAGCCCACCACGCGCAAACTGTTCAACCACGCACCGCGCGCTTCGGGCCGCGTATCCCACAAATCCCCAAAGTAGGTGAACAGGCCAAGCAGTGCAATCACCAACAACACCGCCACCACCACCGTCAGTTCACGCACGGCGAACAGGCGAATGGCCAGTACCAGCATCAGCGGGCCTTCGATGCCATAGCCCAGCGCAAACAAGCGGCCGGGCGCACGCCGAAAAACCGTTGCACCCAAAATCACCACTACCACCGGAATCAAGGGGACGATGGCGGCGGTAATGAGAAAGATGGCCGGCACTTCATCCGCTTGTACCGCCGAGATAAGCGCCGGCAACATGGTGGGCGCGAAGCCCAACAACAAAAACGCCAGAAAAATTACGTTCCAAGACCAAAATAAACCATACGCCCACACATTGCGGTTAAACAGCCATTGCCGAATTGTTGTCATGGCCAATCTCCTTGAGCAAAACGTTCCGAAACCATTTTTTGTAGAGCGAGGATAAGTGTTTGCGCCTCGGCGCTTTCCACACCCGCTCCGTCATCAAATACCAGGGAAACCAGCACCCAACGCTCCGGGCGCACCGTTACATCCGCCCAAATGCGTTGCGCGTAATCATCCGTAATGCGCGTGGCCGATTGAAACCAGTACGCGGCTTTAGATGAACGGCCCGCCGCATCGCTCACCGTCACGGCGCGCAGTGGAAAATTGGGTTGCAGGAGGTAGGTGCGGGATTCATCCACTTTCACGCCCAACACTTCAAAGCACCGCTCAGGCCGGTGGTGCGCGCGCCACGATTGGCTGGTGACAATCATGAATGAGCCGCTGAGGCCGCCCCACTCAAACCGTTGGCGCAAAGCGGATTCCGCCACATCGCGTGTGAGCCATTCCACTTCAATGGGCTTGAGCGGGATGGGCGTGGTGCTTAAGCCAGTGGGCAGTTGCCAACGCGCGGCGTGTAAAACAATTTGGCTTTGCGGGCGCGGCACGTATAGAAAAGAGAAGGTGAGGAACGCGCCCGCTAGCAGAACGGGAAGCGCGGCCGGTTGTGGCAAATTTTGCGCGGCGTGGGAAAGGTTGGGCCGTGTGGGTTGCGCTTTGAGCATGAGGGCCGCCGCCGCACACGCGGCTACAAACCCCAGCACGCCGAGCGGCACATGGAGCATTTGCGCCAACAGTGGCCAGCCCAGCACCGGCCCCACGCCAATCAGCACGGCCACGCGCAGTGTATTGGCCGCTAACAGCAAAATCACAAAAACTGCCGCACTTAGCAACCAACGTAAATTGAGCGGGCGGCGCTCAATCCACGTGGCCGCCAGAAAAAATAAGCCGCCCGTCCACAAACTTTTCACGCCGCTACACGGCAAATCCACTTGCGAGACGCCGTTTTCAAACACCAAAATGGTATCCACGCCCAGCGAGGGCGCGCCGAGTGCGGCCCAACCATCCCGCACCAAAGCGGCGGTGAGCAAACGCACTGGGTAACCAATGAAGGTTTGCATGTGCTCACCAAACGGCAGGGCGCCAATGAGCAGAAGTGCGGCGGGCAAGCCAAAGCGCCAAGTGTGCGGCTCCATCCACAAGCCCAGCAGGCCGTACGTAGCTAAGCCAAACAAACTGGCGGAGAGAGTATTTACGTCTAATGTGCGTTCACTGAGGAGGAAGAGCGCGGAACCGCCCAACGCCAAAATTAGCGCCGGCCAGTACAGGTGCGGCGCGGCGTTCCAGCGCAAACGCAAGTTGCCTTGCCGCACTTGCAAGCCAATCAGTACCAGCGCACCAATCAGCACCAGTTGGTTGGTACGGAAATCTTCGCGCGAGAAGATGACGCTGAGGTAGTTGAAGATAGGGCGATAGAACCACAGCCACAGCGCCCACAGGCCAACGTTAATTAGCCCACGCGCGGCGGGTGAGGCGGTTTGCTCCGCCCAAGTTCTAGAAATTTGCATAAGTGCCTGCACTCATCTTACAAGTAAGACGAGCGAGGTGGCGATAGGTGACTTGGGCTATGGGGAGTTTTAGGAGGGAAAAGGAAGGAAATGCCGGGGTATGGGTTGTCGGGGCGAAGCATTCAGCAGATGAGCCAACGCGTTTCCAAAAGGAAATTGCCGAATGCTTCGCCCCTACGCTAATTCTCTTAACCCCGCAAACTTGCCCCTAGCTCATCCTGTAATTTCTTCACAATTTTGGCGCGTACTTTGGCCACATCACTATCTGTGAGCGTCCGGTCTGGCGCTTGGTAGGTAAGGCTAAAGGCCAAGCTCTTTTTGCCTGCGCCCAGTTTCTCATCGCGGTACACATCAAACAGCGTTACGCCCGCTAGCAAGTTGCCGCCCGCATCGCGGATGGCCGCTTGCACTTGCGCGGCCGGCATGGCTTCATCCAGCACCAGCGCCAAATCTTCCTTCACTGGCGGGAACTCCGGCACGGCGCGTACCGGGTAACGTTCATTCAAATGCGCGGCCAACACTTCAAAGTCTAAATCAGCCACCAGCACAGCTTGGTTGGGCAAATCATAGTGCTCACGCACACGCGGGTGCAGTTCACCCAGCCAGCCCGCGTGTTGCCCGTTGATGTGCAATTCCGCCGTGCGGCCCGGCAAGAAAGTGGGGTGTGTGCCCGGCGCATAACTCACATTAGCGATGTGCAAGCCATCCAGCAAAGATTCAATCACACCTTTCACATCAAAGAAATCCATTGGCGGGTTTTGGGCGGCCTGCCAATTTTGCCGTTCACGTTGGCCCGTCAGCACCATGGTCAAGCGGCGCGGCTCTTGTGGCAAACTCTCTTCTTCTTCCACAATGTACACGGGCGCAATTTCAAACAACGCCAAGCGCTCACTCAACCGCACATTGGCGGCGGCAATTTCTAACACGCTGGCCAACAGTGAATGGCGCATGGAAGTCCGGTCACTGGCAATCGGGTTGAGCAGGGTCACGTAAGGCCGCTCATCGGCGGGCGTGGTCGGACTGAGCACACGCCGCTCGCGCTCCGGCGTGGTGAGCGAGTACGTCATCACTTCTTGCAAACCAGCGTTCACCAAAATATCGCGCGCTTGCTCTTCCACTTCCAAGGAAAGATTGCGGCGTTGCGGCGGCAAGTCATCGGCCAGTTGCGTTTCGGGGATGCGCTCATAGCCATAAATGCGCGCAATCTCTTCAATCACATCCGCCTGCCCCACCACGCCTGTGCCAATATCTAGGCGGTGGTCTGGAACAGTTACTTGAATGGCTGATTGTGGATTGCTGATTTGTGATTGAATTTCACAAGTGAATTGCAAAGATTCAAGAATACGAACAATATCCGCTGTGGAAAGTTGAATGCCGAGGATGCGTTCTACTTCGGCAGGCGTGATTGCTACCGAAACGCTCGGCGTGGGCTTCGCAATCGCTTCCACCAAGCCGCGCGCCACCGTGCCGCCGCCCCACTGCCGCATCAGTTCAATGCCGCGCTTCACGCCGCGCGTCGTCATCGCCGGATGCACCCCGCGTGAGAAGCGGTAACCAGCCTCAGAAGAAAGTTTCTGCGCCTGCATGGTTTTGCGGATGTTGATGAATTCCCACGCCGCGCCTTCCAACAACACGCTGGTGGTTTGATCACTCACTTCACTTTCCAAACCGCCCATCACGCCGCCCAAGCCCAACGCGCCTTTTTCATCACACACCAAAATGGTGAAGTCATCCAGCTTGCGTTCCACGCCGTCCAGCGTCTTGAGCGTTTCGCCCGCCGTGGCCGTGCGCGTAATGATGGTGGGCGCATTCGGCGCGGCGCGGCTCACCAACACATCGTAATCAAACGCGTGCAAAGGTTGCCCCACTTCTAACATGGCGTAATTGGTCACATCCACAATATTGTTGATGGGCCGCACACCGCACAACCGTAGGCGGCGTTGCACTTGGTAAGAGCTGGGCTTAATCGTCACGCCCTTAATCAGCGCGGCCACAAAACGCGGGTTCAAATCGGGGTTGGTGATTTGGAGGCTGATTTGCCCCTCAATCGGCACGCCTTCGGCCACCACGTCTTGGCTCAGTGGTTTCAGCGGCTGGCCGGTGAGCGCGGCAATCTCGCGGGCCACGCCGTACACATTGATGTTGCGGGCCATGTTGGGGTTGGTCTTAATCGTAAACACCGCATCGCCCATGTAATCGGCCAGCGGCACGCCCACCGGCGCATCCTCATCCAAGAAGATGATGCCCTCATGCTCTTCACTAATGCCCAATTCTTTCTCAGAGCACACCATGGAGTAAGACTCCACGCCCCGGATTTTGGCCTTCTTCAGCGTCATCAGCTCGCGGCCCGGCTTGTGGCCGTCATATAACACGGAGCCTTCGCGGGCGTACGCCACCTTGATGGGCTGAGCCAACGGCCCGGCGCCTTTGTACGGAAACAAATTCGGCGCACCCGTCAGCACAGTTTGTTCTTTGCCACTGCCATCATCCAAGCGCAAAAGCGTTAGCCGGTCAGCGTTGGGGTGCGCGCCCACTTCTAGCACTTGCGCCGTTACAATTTTTTCTGGCGCCCAGCTAATGCCGTAGGTTTTAAACTCTTGCTTCTCGCCCGGCTTGCGCTCTGGCTGGGGTAAGCCAACGTATTCAATCTCTTCCACCTCCATCCCGCCAAACGTCAGCTTGTACGCCAACTCTTCCGGGGTGAGGGAAATTTCAACAAAATCTTTGAGCCAACTGAGAGGAATTTTCATTGTGTCCGATTAGTGTCGCGTGTCGGGTGTCGAGTGGCCTCCGCCGAGCTTAAGCCGTTGGGCCTTGCGGCAGGACACTCGATACTTTGACACTTTGACACTCTCTTTTTTTTAGAACTGCTCCAAGAATCTCACATCATTCTGCAAGAAGTAGCGGATATCCGTGATGCCGTGCATGAGCATGACCACGCGTTGCGGCCCCATGCCAAAGGCAAAACCAGAGTACACGCTGGGGTCATAGCCGCCGTTCTTCAGCACGGTAGGATGCACCATGCCACAGCCCAAAATTTCTAGCCAGCCGCTGTGCTTGCACACGCCACAGCCCTTGCCGCCACACACAAAACATTCCACGTCCATCTCGGCGCTGGGTTCAGTAAAGGGGAAATGATCCGCGCGGAAACGGGTGCGCACGTTAGCGCCGTACATCCGGCGGGCCATTTCCGTGAGCGTGCCTTTCAAATCCGTCATGCGGATGCCTTTGCCCACCGCCAAACCTTCAATCTGCAAGAACTGAATTTCACTGCGCGCTGTGATTTGCTCATAGCGGTAACACATGCCGGGCAAAATCACGCGGATGGGCTTGGTGCCATTCTCACCCAACTCGCGCATGGCACGGATTTGGCCGGGCGAGGTGTGCGTGCGCAGAATCACGCCGGGCGTGCTGGTGTGAAACGTATCCCACATATCGCGCGCCGGGTGGTGCGCGGGGATGTTGAGCAGTTCAAAGTTGTACTCGTCGCTTTCCACTTCGCGGGAGCGGTAAATTTGGAAGCCCATCTCGGCAAACACGTTGTATAACAAGCGTAAGCCGCTGGTGGCTGGGTGCAAACGCCCGCGCACCATCGGGCGGCCCGGCAGGGTTACGTCCACCGCGCCGGCCGTCATCGCGCGTTCCATCTCAGCCTGCCGCAATGCTTCGGCTTTAGTCTCCAGTGCGGCTTCCAATGCGCGCTTCACTTCATTGCCGCGCTTGCCCACCAGTGGGCGCTCTTCTTTAGAAAGCTTGCCCAAATCTCCAAGGATGTTGGCCAGTGGGGCACTGCGGCCCAAGTGCTTTACGCGCCATATATCCAGTGCGGCAGAATCATTCACCGCACTCAGGGCGGCCAGCGCTTCTTGCTCAAT
>JAEURM010000047.1 GCA_016789245.1 Anaerolineales bacterium | reverse complement strand
GGTGCGCTGGCGCTTCTGCTGTATGTGCTGGGCGTAAGTGAGCTTCCACTTCTGCTGGCCGGTGCGCTCACCGTAGCGCTCGTTCGCCAACGGCATCAACTTTCCCGTTTCCCGTTTCACGCTTTTTTCCCTTTCGGATTTTCCATCTTCCTCCAACCTGCTTCCTTCAACCTACTCACTTTGTTTTGGATTTTTCTCAAGATTGGCTCCGTGCTGTACGGGAGTGGCTACGTGCTGTTGGCCTTTCTGCGCGCGGATTTTGTACAGCAACTCGGCTGGCTGACGGATAAACAGTTGCTAGATGCGGTGGCCGTTGGGCAAATAACGCCCGGGCCAGTGTTCACTACGGCTACTTTTATTGGCTACGTGCTGGGCGGCGTGCCCGGGGCGCTGTTGGCTACAGTAGGAATTTTCCTACCGGCGTTTGTGTTTGTAGCGGTGAGTGTGCCGCTACGGGAACGTCTGCGGCAATCTGCGTGGGCGGGCGCGTTTTTAGATGGGGTAAACGTAGCGTCTTTATCGCTGATGGCCGCCGTTACCGTGCAGTTGGGCCAAAGCGCCCTGCGTGACCCGCTGACGTGGGCGCTCTGTTTATTTTCATTAGTGGCGCTGATGCGTTACAAAGTTAATGCCACATGGCTGGTGTTAGCGGGCGCGGCCATTGGGTTGTTGAAGTTGTGGCTGGCCGTTTAGAAAAACCAATGAAGCGGACTAAGACCTGTCAGGTGGCACAAATAATGTCTACAATTTTCAAGATTTTGTACGTACCACCTGACAGGTCTGGCATAACTTGAGACTCTTCGTGCGATAAATCAGCCCTTCTCAGGCTTCTCAAAATTTACTGCGCTAGCAAACTTCAATAGCCTGCGAAGGGCTAGTTTTAACTTCATCCTAGCACCTGAAGTTTTTACGGCAACGGCGGAAACAACTTGGCCACCGCTTGCGAAGCGCCGCTTTCAATGGGTGTGCCGTGGCCGAAGTAGGCGCGTTCATAGCTCAAGCCAGCCAGTTTGCGCGCGCTTTCAATCGCCTGCTCCATGTTGCGGCTAAAGCTAGGGTTTGGCCCGCTCAACTGCCCGTTGAGGTTGTTCAACGCATCGCCCGTAATCAACGCTGAACCGAGCGGGTCATACACGCACATATGGCCCGGAGTGTGACCGGGCGTGCCAATCATCTGTAAGCCAAACACTTCGGATTGATCGGCCACCGCCGTGATAGTGCGCGCTGATTGAATCAGCGCAATATCTTCGGTTCCGGCGTACACCGTAGCTTTTTCGGCCAGCGCCAAAATTTCACCTAAACTGCCCACATGGTCGCGGTGGTGGTGCGTGAGAATGATATGCTGAACGTTGGCCCACGTCAGGCTCATGGTTTCCAACGCCGCGCTAAATTTTTCCGCGTTACCGGCCACGCCCGTATCCACCAGCGCCACTTCCTCCCCGCGCACTAAAACGTACGCATTGGAAACGCCAACGGCTAACGGCAAGTAAGTGAGTAAATCTGAAGTGGGCATAGTGGTGGCAGGTGCGGTGGTGGGCGTGTTAGCGGGTAATTGAGTGGCGGCGGCAGGTGTGTTGGTTGAGTTCTGCGTGGCCATGGGCGCAAGTGTAGCACCCAGCGTAGCCGTGGCGGGCGGCACTGCAGGTGAAGCGCACGCGGCCAAACTACTGCCGCCCAACGCTAGCGCAAAAATACTGCGGCTCACGCTCAACTCAGCTACGAGGGCCACTGTGCCACGCCCAATCACGCCTAAAAACTCACGCCGGTTCAAAGCTCGTAAATGTTTCATGGGGTTGTCCTTCTTTCTCGCCGGTGAATTAAGCGCACGGCCAGCAGTGCGCCCACAATCCCGGCATAAACCAACGGCCACGTAATAATGTCTCTATCCAACCACAGGTAATGCCACACGCTGAGCGGCGCGGCCACATAAATTAAGCGGTGAAGCACGCGCCAACGTTTGCCCAGCCGTTTTTGCCAACCCGCCGTTGAAGTAACGGCCAGCGGTATCAGCAAGAAAAAAGCTACCAAGCCAATCAGCATCGCGCGGCGTTCATCTAAATCCCGCAGAATCAGCTCTAGCGCCAAGCCGTTTTCCGCCACGGCGTACACCAACAGGTGCAGGCAGATGTGGGCAAAAGCATACAAGCCGAGAGCGCGGCGCACTTGTACGGCGGGTGGCCAACCCCAACGGCTGAGCGGCGTGCAAGCGAGTGAAGCTACCAGCAACGCTAAGCCCAACGCGCCGCTCCGCAACATCACAAAGCGTTCTGGCAAAGGCTCCAGCCGGAGAACATACACCGCGCCCAGCCACAGAAGGGTGAGCGCACCTACGCCGTGCGCCAACACACGGTGCCAATTGCGTTTGAGTTGGTGCATTCAGTGATTACGAATACGCACTACGCAACACGGATTACGTAGTGCGTGTTCCGTCTTTTCAGAGTAAGTGATAGCCAAAATCGCGTTCAAAATCACGCCAGACGCTGTGAATGTGTGTGCCGCCGTTGCGCGATTTATCATGCTCCAACACAAAGGTGGGGCCTTGCAAACGGTAGTACGTAGGGCGGCGCAATTCTAGCGGGCCAGCCCAGGCAAAGCGGATGTTTTCCAAGCCAGCCGCGCTCACCCGTTCAAACTGCGCGGCGGCCACGTTTTCCGGTAAAACGCTCAAGTACGTTTGAATAATTTCCAGCGCCAACGCTTGTTGTGTGCCGGATAAATCACCATACACCACGCCCACCGTTTCCAGCGCGCTCACGCGTGGTTCATTGCCCGTGAGGTGGCGCGTGAGGGTATTGGTCTGAAAAATTGCCGCTTGGCCCACGCTAGTTACTAATTCCAACGCGGCATCTTCTTCACGTGGCATGGCGCGCAAGCCGGTGCCGCTCACCGTGGGCCACGCGCCCAAGAAAAACGGCGTTTGCGCCACTTGTTCACCCACCACCGTGAACTGGCGCGAGAGATGATGGCCCTCCCAGCGCCAGCCCCAACGCGCCTCGCCGGGCGTGCCAAACACCGTTACAAAATACAACTCGGCATCATTGCCCAAATCATTTTGCAAGGCCATGATGTTGACGGATTTTTCATAGCCCGCCGGAGAAATGCTGGCTTGCAGTAAGGCGTGCGCGGCCGCTTTCTGCGCTTCGTTCATCGCTCGCACAGGCAAGCCATTGCGCGGAAAATTGCCCGGCGTCGTCCAATGCCAGCGGAAGCGTTCAGCATCTTCAAAAGCATAACTGGCTTGGGCGCGTTGTCCATCCTCTAATTGATTGATGAAATTTTGCGCGGCCTGCGTCATGGCTTGAACAAGCGCCGTATCAGCGGCGGGCGTAGCCGTGGCCGCACGGGTGGGCGCGGCTGTGGCGGCGGCCAGCGGCGTGTTTACAACGGCAGTGGTGGCAGTGGGTTGAATGGTCAGTGGCGTGAGCGTGGGCAATACAGTTGTGGCTGTTGGCGCGGGCGTGGCGGTGGGCGTGCAAGCCGCGGCTAGGCCAGTGAGCGCACCCAGTTGTAACACTTGGCGGCGGGAGAGGCGGCGATGGGGCATAAACGTGCTCCTTGAGTAGCAGTGTTGTACAACTGAAATCGCCCTATGGGGATGAGAATTAGCTAAAAGTTATTATTAGTCTTAGATATGAACTTCATGAACACGTTTGTGCGAATGCTAATAACAGAACAGGCCTCAGCTGAGGCCTGTTCTAACGATTAGGGAATTACTTGTTGGTTTGGCGTAAAAGTGCTGGCTTCACTTACGGCTGTGGCGTAGCAAATGGGCATTGCTGATGCATCACGCCGCCGTTTCCCATCATGCCACCACCGCCCATCATACCGCCATGCATCACGCCGCCGCCACCCATCATGCCGCCGCCACCCATGCCTTGCCCGCCCATCATGGAGCCGGGAGTGTGGCTTTGCATTGCATCCGCTTGCGCTTGCGTGAGCGTGCCCACCAGCGGGCGCGGATTAGGAACAGCCGGGCCAAGCGAAGATTCGGCCACGCCCGTCATATCTGGCCCGTGGCAACCACGGCACTCACCAAACGTGGCCACATACTTGCCATACTCTGCCGTTACGCCCTCCGGTGGAGCCATCACCGTTTCCGCGCCAAAGACCGAATGCGGGAACATGCCCGCGCCCGTCAGCAACGCGCCGATAAAATTTATATTATCGCCAGTGGGTACGTTAGTTTGCGCGGCTGGCAATGAACGCAAATACGCAATAATGGCGTGCATGTCCGCGTCACTCAATTCTTTGTAGGGCAGAAAATCCATAAAGCCCAACTTTTGCCCTTGCTGATTAATGCTGTGGCGCAGGACGCGGAATAACTCGCCGTCACTGTAACCAGCCAATTTGCCGCCCGGCGTAAGATTTTCCGTGACCATCGAGCCTATGAAACCAAAACCCTCAGCGGCGGCAATATCCCAACCGCCCGTCAGCGGCATTTGGCCGGAGGGGTTGCCGTTAGCATCCACTGCGCCGTGGCAACCAATGCAAGATAAATTCACCAGATATTCACCCCGCGCAATTTGCTCCGGCGTGCCGGCCACTTTCAAATCCGGCGCGGCGGGGGCACCGGGGAAGTAGGTGGCCATAAGCCCTGCACCACCGGCGTACGTCATGGCGGCTAGCACCAACGTTAGCGCCCCCGCGCCAAGGCCGCCCGCAATTTGCACCCATCGCCGCTGAGCGCGCACCGCTCGCCACGTTAGCCAGCCCGCGCCCACTGTAAGCGCCAACAGAACTAAGAAGATAATGAGGTTAATAACCATGTTGCCCTCCGAGAGAGTAGTGAAAGTCTGAGCGCTTAGGCCACAGCCAAGCGCGGGGCTTGGGCTTCGGCTTGGCGCAGGAAAACGAGGCCGGTAACAATGATGATGAGGTGAATGATGATGAAGGGGATATAGCTGGCGGCGTCGTAACCCCGCATGATCCACACGATATCGGCCACCACGCCACGAAAGATTTCCGCGCCGATGACGGCCAACACCAGTAACCGGCTCTGAGCAGGGTAGCGCGTGGCGTACAACAACATGGCCCCCAGCACGCCGAACTCAAACACAAACACCAGCCAAGCATCGGCAAAGGCGCGCACAGCCAACGGGTCAGTGTTCATTGGTGCTGGGAGCGTATCCGCCAGCAACTGGATTCCACCGAGAAATAAAGCCCAGATATTCATCGCCGTCAGGAGCAAGTAAAACACGCCCACAATCCGCATCCACCAGATAAGTTTGTTCATTGCAAATTCTCCTTGTCAGAAAATAGTTGGGATCGGTTGACTTCGGCCAATGGTTTTCATTCATCTATAGGCATCTCCTCCAGCGGCGGCCTCACGCCACCGCTGTGGCTTCAACCTCAATCATCATTTCTGGGAAGGCCAGCCGCGCCACGCCAATCAGCGAACCGGCATGGCGGCAACCGGCCCCCGCCAGCCGCTCAATAAAGGCATCGTAGTTCTCCAAAAATTTATCCACATCCGTCACATAAATATTCAGGCGCACAATATCGGCCACGGTGAAATTAGCCGCCCGGAGCAGTGTTTCTAAGTTATCCAGCGCCAGCGTAATTTGGGCGCGCATATCGCCCGCATGCACCGCCGCGCCAGTGGCATCATTCGCGCTTTGCCCAGAGCAATACAGTATTCGCTGTACGCCGCTCACGGCATTGGCTTGAACATAGCCAAACTCATCTTGCCAAGTCCACGGGTTAATCATTTGTCTGTCCATGTGTTTTTCTCCTGAAAAGGTTTGCATCCATTGCGCTAAAAACTGCTGAAGTTGCGGCAGGCTGTTAAAACCCACCCGCTCGCCCGTCCGCGCATCTTCCAAACTAAAGCGCCATGCGCCGTCCGCCTCCGCCCACAAGCCGAGCAAAAACAGGTGGTAGGGCGGGGTTTTGGTCATTAGCTCTTTACGGGTGAGAAGTGCGTGTGTTATTCTGTCTTCATCCTACTTATGCGGCGTTTAGAAATCATTTATTGAACCGGGCTATGGCCTCTGAATTGCACATTCAGCTTTTGGGCGGCCTGTTTCTCACGCAGAACGGCGCTCCCCTTGGCCCTTTCGTTTCTCAAAAAGTGCCGGCCCTGCTGGCCTACTTGGCCGTTACGCGCCGCCCGCACACCCGCGAGGCGCTGGCCGGTTTGCTATGGGGCGATGTGCCCGACGCCGATGCCAAAAACAATTTACGGCAGGCACTCTCTAACCTCCGCAAAGTGGTTGAGCCACACGTGCTCATCAACCGCGATACCGTAGAGTTCAATACCCAAGCCCCTTACGTTTTAGATTCTGAAATTTTTGAAAAGCTGATCGCCGAAGCCACGCACAGCTCCGCCGAAGCGGCCAGCCACCACTTGCAAGCCGCCACCCGCCACTACCACGGAGATTTTTTAGCCGGGTTGGCCGTGCGCGATGCGCCAGAATTTGAAGAGTGGGCGCTGGCCCAAAAAGCCCGCCTGCGAGAATTGGCACTCCACACGTGGCAAACCCTCACGCACCACCATTTAGCCCACGCCCATTACCGCGCCGCCATAGAAACGGCCAACCACTTGCTGGCGCTAGATGCGTGGCGTGAGGAAGCCCACCGGCAACTCATGCTGGCCTTGGCGCGCAGTGGGCAAAGAAGTGCGGCGCTGGCGCAATATGAAACTTGCCGCCGGATTTTGCAAAAGGAGTTGGGCGTGGAGCCGGCGGCGGAAACGCAAGCCCTGTACCAACGCCTGCGCGCGGCGAGCCACCGCGTTCACTTACCTCGCATCACTACGCCCTTTGTAGGCCGCACTGAAGAATTGAGGTACATTGCCGAACTATTGGCTGACCCTACCAGTCACCTCATCACCCTGAGTGGTCCCGGCGGCTGTGGCAAAACGCGACTGGCGCTTCAAGTTGCCGCCTCTGTTGCCGATGGTTTTTTACATGGCGTCTGTTTCGTTTCTTTGGCGGCCTCGAACTCGCTAGAAATGGTTCCGAGCAACATCGCAGAAGCGCTGGGCCTGACCTTAAGCGGCAAAGTAGATCCCGGCGAGCAACTTCTCACGTATCTACAAGATAAGGACTTACTCCTCGTCCTAGACAATCTCGAACATTTATCCGAGGCCGATGCGTGGCTAGACCGTTTGGTACAGGCCTGCCCGGAGGTACGGCTCCTCGTCACTTCGCGCGAGCGACTGAACTTACATGGTGAACGACTGCTTGAGTTAGGCGGCCTAGAAGTTCCGCCGAACACCGCCGGCACGGCCATTATCAACTTCAGTGCGGCCCAACTTTTTCTCAACACGGCCCGCAATACACTCCCCAACTTTACGTTCAATGCCGAAAATACGCGGGCCGTGATGAATATCTGCCAACTTGTAAACGGCTTACCATTGGCCATTGAACTCGCCGCCGTTTGGGTACGGCACTTAAATTGTCAAGAGATTGCGAATGAAATCGAGCACAACCTTAGTTTTCTCACCACGGCTCAAAAAAATGTACCCCTGCGCCATCGAAGTCTACAAGCTACATTTGAGCATTCATGGGCTTTACTCACAGATACTGAGCGGCGCGTTTTTATGCGGCTGGCAGTATTTCGCGGTGGCTGTGAGCGCGAAGCGGCCTTAGCTGTTGTTAACAGCGAATTGCCCAGCCTGATTGCTTTGTGCGACAAATCTCTCCTCCGCCGCGACCCGGCTGGGCGTTATTCGATGCATGAGCTACTAAGACAGTATGCTGAAAGCAAATTACTCTCCGATCCACACGCATTGA
The DNA here is from genome assembly GCA_016789245.1 of Anaerolineales bacterium. The sequence continues at coordinate 2,604 of JAEURM010000047.1, read as the reverse complement.
GCGAGGTTCAGGCTCAACATTGCGCGTATTACATTAGCTTTCTAAGCACCCGAGAAGAGGCCCAGAACGATGCCCGCCAGAATGAAGCCCGCCGAGAGATTATGCTCGAGTTTGACAACATCCGCGCGGCTTGGCGGTGGGCGATAAGACAACAACCCAATCAGCTTGCGCCGGCGCTTGAAAGCTTACGGATTTTCCTAGAACACGCTGGTAACTACTTGGAAGCGGTGAGGCTATTTGCCGAGGCCGCTGAGGCCGAGAAATCTCGCGCTGATACCATTAGCCCGCTCTATGGCCAACTGCTGGTTCGGCAGGCTTGGTTCAATCACCGCCTTGATCGCTTCGACACGGCACGTGAGATGATTCAACAGTGCCAGATCATCTTTGCCAAAGCCCAGCCGCCGCTTCCCGCTGAGGAAGCACTGAGCCTGCAATGCCTGGCCAACATGGCGCGGGCGGTGGGTGATTTTTCGCAATCCATCGAATACTCGCGGCAAAGCCTTTTCCTGCATCGTATAACGGGCAAGTCACGTCACATTGCGGCTTCGTTGAACAGTCTGGCCGTGGCGCACGCTGAACGCGGCGAGTTTGAGGAAGCTCAACAGTTTCACATGGAAAGTCTGGCGCTCAGACGACAATTTGGGGATCAACGCGGGATTGCCACCGCACTCGTCAATTTAGGCTTTATCGCCCTTGGACAGCGCAAATATGCCGAGGTAAAACCGCTTGAGCAAGAGGCGGTCGATATCTTTCGTGAGATTGGCTACCCGATGGGTGTGGCCGTGGCGCTCAACAATTGGGGTGTGGCTTGCCAGATGTTGGGTGAACATGCCCAGGCTCGTGTGTTGTTGCAAGAATGTCTGGCGCTTTGCCGGGAACTTGGGCACCGCCATATTGCCGCCCATGCGTTGGCGAGTTTAGGAGGGGTAGCCAGCGCCCTTGGCGAAGGCCAAGAGGCTTGGCGACTTACCCGCGAGGCTTTACAGATGGCGCAAGAGATTGGTTCGCTGTCAGCGACTCTGTTTGGGCTGGTAAGTGCCGCAGACTTGCTAGCCCGACACCAGGCTACCGAGCGGGCGGCGGGCATTGCGGCTTTTGTCTTTCACCATCAAGCGGCCAACCGTGAAACCAAAGATCGAGCTGGACAACTCCTTGCTCACCTAGAAATGCTATTACCCGCGCCGCTAATGAGTAGGGCACAAGCACAAGGGCGGGCTGGAACACTAGAAGCAATCACGGCGGACATCCTCGAAAGAAGCCAGCTAGGCCTAAAATAGCCTACTGAGTTAGCGATAAGAGCAATGTCCCACTAGCGAGGTGACAACCAGTCACAGCTCGTTGCCCCAAATCTTTGCACCGCCGCCCGCGCGGTGCTATCATCCTCCCGCTCGGAGGTTCCATCATGTTTGAATCCATTAAACGCGGCTTTAGCTTTTTGGGCCAAGCCTTAGCTATGGCGCGCAAAGACGGTGATTTGCTCAAGCCCTCAGTTTATGGCATGGGCGTGGGCTTTGTGGTTTCCATCATCGGCGCCATCCCCATCATTATTGCCGCTCTCCTGGTAGGTGATTCTGATTTTGGCAATGTGGTGCTGGGTGTGTTAGGTGCCATTTTAATTTTTGTGCAGTATGCGGTGGCGTATATTTTCTCTGGGATGACAGCGTACTTGGTGTACGGTTACCTCACGGAAGGCGATGCCCGCATGGAAAAGGCGTGGGAGATTGTGCGGCGCGATTGGTGGGATATTCTCAGCCTCGCCGGCGCTTCCACATTGGTAAAGGTTGTGGAGAACTTTGCCCGGGGTCGGCGGGGCCGCCGCAACCCATTGGGTGAAATCATCGCCAACATCATCAATACCGTGTGGACAACAGCCACGTATTTTATTTTGCCAGCCATGGTGATTGAAGATTTGAACTTGGCCAATGCCGTCAAACGCGCTACGGAAATTATCCGCAAGAACTTACTATTGGTAGCCATTACAGAAATTGGGGTGAGCGGTGTGGTGGGCTTCATCGGCGGCGTGCTGGGTTTCATTGCCATTTTGCTGGGCGTGGGCATTTTTGTGGCGTTTACGGCAGTTGGCGGGCAAACCGAAAGCGTGTGGCCATTGGTGCTGGGCGGCGGGCTGGCCGTTTTGATTTCCGGCTCACTGCTGGCCGTCATCACCGCGCTTTCATCCTACGTTACTACGGCCTACCATACCTGCATGTTCCTGTGGGCGCGCACCGCTGAGGAAGCCGTGGCGCATGGGCAAAGCGCACAATCCGTGCCAGTGCCCGCGCCGCTGGCCGCCGTGCTCAATCCGGCGTAAGTTCTTTGGGACGCGAATAAGTGCAGACCGCGTGGATTTCTTTCATTTCCAATCCGCGTGAATCTGCGTCATCCGCGCCCCATTAAACAACAGGGCCATAACCTTGCACTTCTAATTGCACCCTTGCCAACGGGATGCTATCATCGCTTCACATTCCTCAGCTTTTGGAGGGCCGCGCCATGATCCGCCAAGAAATTCTTACCTGGACTGAAGTAGACCGTTTGATTGATGCCTTACTGCCGCAGTTTCGCGGCAACTTTGACGCCATGATTATGATTACGCGCGGCGGCTTG
>JAEURM010000046.1 GCA_016789245.1 Anaerolineales bacterium | reverse complement strand
CGCTTAAATCTAGCGTGTGCGCGGCGGCCTGCGCCAACGGTGATTGTGGATTGTTGGTGAGCGTCAGTGTGAGTGCGCCTTGCCGTTGCGCCTCGGCAATTACGCTCACCACATCTGGAGATTGGCCGGATTGTGAGATACCCACCACCAGCGCGTTGCTGAGGCGCGGTGAACTGCCGTACAGCGAGAACAAGGACGGCGCGGCCAGTGCCACGGCTAGCTGGTTATTCGCGCCCCACAAGTATTGTGCGTACGTGCCCGCATGGTCTGAGGTGCCGCGCGCCGCCAACAGCACAAACTCCACGCCGCGCGCGCGGATAGCGGCCGCCGTTTTTTGAATGTTGGGAAGTTGAGTTTCTAAAAGATTCTCAAGCACATCCGGCTGTTCTAAAATTTCGTCACGCAAGCCCATGATTTCATTACCAAACACGAATTGCGCGAATTTCACGAAGTTGATTTTTCAATTCGTGCAATTAGTGCAGTTCGTGTTAAACGCTTCTAAACACCACCACACCCTCAACCACAGTAGTGCGCACATTACCAGCCTCATCGAGCAAAACCAAATCCGCATCTTTGCCAACTTCTAAACTGCCTTTGCGCTCAGCCACACCAATGGCGCACGCGGCGTTTAGGCTGGTAGTGGGCCACGCCTCTGGCAAGCTGAGGCCTGTGGCTTGGCGAAAATTCTTAAGCGCCGTTTCCATGGTAAGCACACTGCCCGCCAATTGCCCATCGGGCAAACGCACCGCCCCGCCCTGCACGCGCACGGTACGCGTATCAATTTGATAGTCCCCTTCCGGCAAACCGGCGGCGCGCACGGCATCCGTAATCAAAATTACGCCGCGCGGCCCTTTGGCCTTAAGCAAAAGATTCTGCACGGCGGGGTGTACGTGCACGTTATCCGCAATCAACTCACAATTAATTTCTGGCCGGGTGAGGATAGCGCCCACCGTGCCCGGCTCACGGTGGTTGAGGCCGAGCATAGCGTTGAAGCTGTGCGTGGCGTGCCGCAAGCCCAGCCGCACGGCATTATGCATGTGCGCGTACGTGGCGGCGGTGTGTGCGGCTGAGACGGTGATGCCGCGCCGCGTGCACTCTTCAATCAGCCAATGGTTTTCAGGAAATTCTGGGGCGAGCGCCAACAAACGCACCACGCCCGTTTCCAAAAATTCTAACGCTTCATCCCGCGCCGCACGGCGGATTAAGCTCACATCTTGCGCGCCGCATTTTTCCGGATTGAGATACGGCCCCTCCACGTGTGCGCCCAAAATGGTTGCGCCGCCCGGCACTGGCCCCAGCCGTTCGGCCACCAAATTCAGCGCACGTGTTATGGCTTCGCGCGTGGCCGTCCACGTGGTGGGTAGAAAACTCGTCACGCCGTGTTGCGCAAAAAAACGTGCCATCGCCAGCAAGCCATCGGGCGTGGCATCCATCAGCTCATGGCCATTGCCGCCGTGTACGTGAATATCAATGAACCCCGGAAGCAAATGTAAGCCGCTAGCATTAATGTGTTCAGTGATGAAGCTCGCCGGGAATTCTGGCGGCTGGCCGGCACCCATCAATTTAATTTCACGGTCTTCAGTTAATAACCAACCAACCGGCCACATTTCCGTAAGGCCGTAAAGTTGCGCGTTAGTGATGAACAAACGTTGAGCCATCACGCCTCACCTTGCAAAGGCGCTGGGTAAATGCCCGGCTCAGACTCTGGAATCACCAAGCCGCCCACCGCCCGCTGATAAAACTCCACCGGGCCAGCATCTCCAATGATGGCGTAGGCATAACCTAGCTCTCGCAACGCCCACAAACTCCGGATAAGTAATTCCGTGCCCAAACCTTGCCCGCGCTCAGAGGGCAAAACGCCGGTGGGGCCAAAAAAGCCACGGCTGGTTACATCAAAACAGGCAAAACCCACCACCTGCGCCGCACGCACGGCAATCAAACTAGAAGCGGGGCTATGCCGATACGAAACTTCAAACTCCGCCGCCCAGCCCGGCTCAAAATGCTGGGCCACCCAAGCAGAGATGTGGTGCTTCTCGTGCGGCATTGGCCGCCGAATTTCCACACCTTCCATGTTACGCGGGGCGCGCGGGAGGGCGTAAAGTTTAATCAAAATATCCGGCATCACTCACTCCAAAATAGAAACTGGCAACTGGCCGGTGAACTTTAACTCACCCCATAAGCCACGCGCCAGTGCGTGCATGGAGGCCGCGTGTAAGCTGTACGTGCACACATACGTGGGCGCGTTTGGGAAGGCTTGCAAATCATAGGGCAAGCGCAAAGCCACCACAATCACCGGCGGCGCTTGCCGGAGCAGAGCTTGCACCAACGCGGCTTGGCCCGCATGCACGGTGGCGTTGAGAGTCCCCACCACCACTAAATTACAGCCTGCCGCCAGCTCACGCAGGGCGGCCACTTCCGTTTCACTTGGATCAATCGGGATGATGAGTTCTTCCACATACGGATGATATTGGCGGAGGGCGTGCGCCAGCGTGGGCGTAACGTAGGAAGAAGTATCCGCTGGCGTAAGGTCAGCTGGACGCGGCACAATGGCCAGCACTTTGGCTTCTGGGGCCAGCCGCAAGGGTAAACGCCCAGCTTCATCCTTCACCAGCGTTACAGAACGTTCCGCAATTTCACGCGCCAAAGCCAAGTGCTCGGCACAACCCACCACTTCTAATGCAGGTTGCGGTTGTTGGGCCACCCACGTTTTTAACGCGATGATGCGTTGGGCGGAGGCAAAAATTTCTGCGGCGGGCAGGAGTTGGCGCTGGGCGGCCTGCACCAAAGCGGCGTAGGCGTTAAATTCGCCGCTCAGCGCCGAGGCGTAATCCGTAAACAGCAATAAATCCACCCCAGCCAACGTGGCGGCCAGCACATCAATCATCATGCCCGCGCCTTGCGTAATGGCGTGCATATCCAACGCATCACTGATGATGACGCCCGCAAAGCCCAATTCACGCCGTAGATAACCATTGAGCAACGGCGCGGAGAGCGTGGCCGGAATTTCCACACCGCCGTTGAGGGCCGGAATAGCCACGTGAGCCGTCATCACCATCTTTGCGCCCGCTTCAATGGCGGCCACAAACGGCGGCCACTCCACGCGGCGCAAACGCGCTTCATCATGCAGAATAACGGGCGCGCCGTAATGTGAGTCTGAGGCCGTATCCCCATGCCCGGGAAAATGCTTGGGCGCGGCGGCCACCCCAGCGGCCTGCAAACCGCGCACCATGGCCGCGCCTAACTGCGCCACCAACACGGCCTCTTCACCAAAAGAACGCGTGCCCACCACCGGGTTGCGTGGATTGACGTTCACATCACACACCGGCGCGTAATTAATGTTCGCGCCCACCGCCGCCACTTCACGCCCCAACGCCACACCAGTGCGGTACGCCAATTCTGCAGAGCGCGTGGCCCCCAGCGCCATGTTGCCGGGGAAAGCTGTGCCCTCACCCAGCGCCATCAATTGCCCACCTTCTTGGTCAATGCCAATCAGCAAGGGTGGATGACCAGCGGCTTGAGCCAGATTCTGCAAGTGAGCGGTAAGCGCCCGAGTTTGCGCGGCAGTTTCAATATTCTTATGCCGAAAGAGCGTAAAACCACCAATTGTTTGTTGGCGCACAATATCAGCCAACTCGTCTGAGACTGTGTGACCCTCAAACCCCAACAGCAACTTGTGGCCTAAGGCTTGGCGCAAATGCGATAGCATAAAAATCAACTTAGCCTTTCAGGCCGCTCACCACTGAGCTTTCCAAAATAAACCGTTGCGCAAAAAAGAACACCACCATCAGCGGCACGGTAGTGAGCACGGCCGCCGTCATAATGGTGGGCCACTGTTGCACGGCGCTATTGATGTTGTACAAGTTCGCCACAAAAATGGGCAAGGTGTACAAATCCACCGTTTGCAGATAAATGAGCGGGCCGAGCAAATTGTTCCACAGCCCCACAAACAAAAAGGTGGCTACGGTAGCCAGTGGTGCTTTGCACAGCGGCAAAATTACATGCCACCAAATTTGAACATGATTAGCACCATCCATAAAAGCGGATTCATCCAACTCTTTTGGGATTTGTGCCATGGCTTGCCGCAGAAGAAAAATCATGGCCGCGCCGCCCGCAAAGTAACCGGGGATGATGATGGGGTTGAACGTGCCAATCCAATCGAGCCGGTTGAAGAAAACGTATTGCGGCACAATCAGCGCTTGCGCCGGAATGAGCATGGTGGAGAGCATGAGAAAAAACACCACATTGCGGCCTGGCCAATCTACACGGCTAAAGGCGTAAGCCACCGCCGCAATGGAGGCCAGCGTGCCTACCAGCGCCAACAGTGTATAAAAGATGGAGTTGCCGTACGCACGCAAGAAATTGGCGTTTTGGAAAATATCGGTGTAGGCCTGCACGGTGGGCTGATCTGGAACCCACACAATGCCGGGCGCGTTGGTTTCTTCCAGTGTTTTGAGCGAGGAGGAAATCATCCAAAACAATGGAAAGCTCATCAGCACGGTAGCTGAGATGAGGAAAACGTACAACCCAAAGCGGATGAAAGCAGGTGAAATGTTGCGCATGGGAGTTTAGTAACACACTGTCTAATACAAATCGTACGTCACCCAACGGTCTTGCATTTTGAACTGCACAATGGTGACAATCAAAATCATCACAAAAATCAACCACGAAATAGCCGAGCCGTAACCAATTTCAAAATGGCTAAAGCTGGCCTGCCACAAGTAATACACCATGGAAATGGTGGAGGGCACGAGTGGCTGGTTATCACGGTAGAGCACAAAAATCGGCTCAAAAATTTGCAGAGAGTTGATGAGGCCGATGACTAAGTTGTAAAACACAAACGGCGTGAGCAGTGGGAAAGAAATAGACCAGAAACGCTTCCACGCGCCTGCCCCGTCCACTTCAGCCGCTTCGTGCAGTTCACGGGGAATGTTCTTTAGCCCGGAAAGGAAAATCAGCATCATGGCCCCACAGCCCCACACCATCAGCAAAACCACCGCCATTTTAGACCAGAGCGGGCTTTGCACCCACAGCGGCACGCGGTTTTCTGCCGGGAAGCCGGCCTCCCACACCTTGAGCATTAGATTGAACTTGCCACTGCCTAAGCCGAGGAAGAAGGCGTTGGTTAGTTCTGTGAGGTAAATGAGGCCGCGATTGAGTAAGCCGAACGGCGGAAAAACCTCGGTGAGGGCGCGGATGAGCTGGTTGATGATGCCGGTGCCGGTGTTCAGCATCAGCCGCCAGCATAAGAGCACAGCGGTGTTGAAGCCCAAAATCACCGGCAAGTAAAAGGCCATGCGGAAGACCCGTTCACCGCGTGTGTTCTGGTTGAGGAGTACGGCCAAAAACAGCGCCACCGCCATTTGAATGGGCAAGCCAATCACGGTGAGAAAGAGGGTGTTGACGATGGAAGCGCGAAAACTGCTATCGTTGAAAATTAGCTTGGCGTAATTCTCAAAGCCCACTAAATTCGGCGGCGCGTTATCCGTCACGCGGTAATCGGTGAAGCTCCAGTAAAGCGAGAAGGCCATGGGCACGGCCACAAAAATCAGAAAGCCCAAAATCCACGGCGCGGCAAATAAGTAACCGGCAAAGGTGTTGGCTTGCTTAATGCGCGTGGCCCCCACCGCTTTGGCAATGGCTCGCGCCACCGTGGCCAGCCCCAAACTAAACACGATAATGAGAACAATCGTTACCCCGGCCACAAGGCTGACGTTGAGATAAGGATTAGTTGGCATAGGGTACGTCTCTATCAAATTTGCCTCCCCAACCATGGTCTTGATTGGGGAGGCAAAACTTTCGCAAACACTTACTTGAGCGCGTCGGCGTAATCGGCCTGAATCTTGGCCACTACTTCTGCGGGCGTCAATTCTTCGGTGATAAGCTTGCCCAACGCATCTTGCATGATGGTGGACAGCTTAGCCGATTCTTCGATGCCGGCAAAGCCGACGCCATACTTGGAAGCCAGTTCGGCTTCGCGCTTCAACTGCTCAGATTCGGTTACGAAACCGAATTGCGCATCGTTGCGCGCCGGGATGAGGCCCATGGTCTCATTCCACTTATTGTTGGCGTCTTTGCTAAACGCCAGCTTCAGCCACTCGGCGGCCAACTCTTTGTTCTGGCTATATTCGGGCACGGCCAACCAATCATTGAAGGCCAACACCACCGGCTTGCTGTTTGGGAAGTTCGCCGGGTCGCCGTAGAACGGCTCAATGCTCACGTTTTCCCACACGGGCCGGTCAAAAGCGGGGGCCGCCCAACCAGAGTGCGCTAAACACACCGCGCCGTTGTTCGCGCCCGAGCCATCGTTCACATCAATCACCGAGCCTTGGCCAGCTGGCAGTGCGCCCACCGCGTTCAAGGCTGAGCCATAGGTGGCTTGGCGCATATCCAGTAGGAATTGTGTGGCCGCCAACGCTTCCGGTGAGTCAAAGTTCGGGCTCCCATCGGCTTTGTACAGTTGGCCGCCGAGGGAGTAGAAGACCAGCAACCACCATTGCCAATCGGCCATGGAGCCAGCATCCACCGGCACCAGCGCTTGTTGCGTTAGGGAATTAGTGGCGCCATCCACCACGGAGTTCTCTTTGGCAAAAGTTACCCAATCCCCAAAGTTTTGGGGCGGCAGAGTGCCTTTGGCCAAATCCGTGCGGCAAAACACGTAACGCGGCGCGGTGAAGATGGGCAGGCCGCGCAGTTTACCTTCGTACTTGGCGTTTTCCAAAGCAGGGCCAAAGTTTTTAATATCCGGCCAAGCGGCTTCACCCAAGTACGGCTCCATATCGGCCAAGCTTTGGCCGTACAGCGTGTTCATTTCTGAGCCGAGGTTGATAATATCTGGGCCATCACCGGCGGCAAAAAAGCCGCTGAAGGTGGTATCCCAGCCGCTCCAACTGCCTTCCGTAATTTCAACTGTCACGCCCGGGTGCGCTTGTTCAAACGCTGGGTTAATTTCGCTTTTCAGCCACGCAATAGTATCCGGCGTGTAATCCAACAGATAAATCTTGAGCGTCCGGCTTTCGGGCGCACTGGTGGGAGCGGGAGCCTGTGTGGCCGCTGGCGCACAGGCACCCAACACTAAGCTAGCTACCGCTAATAGATGAAGTAATTTAGTTCGCATGAGATTCTCCTCCGCAAGGGATAAAGGAAAAGTGTTTACAAGTGCAAAGTAGGCGTGCGATATTGGTGAAGGGCAAAGCACCTCCTCTCAAAAGAGAAATTTCTATAAATGTGGGTTACGTGGCCGCCAGTGCTCCAGCAGAGCGGCGTTATGCTCCGCCGAGCTCAGCATATTGGCGCTGGCATAGACTGGCACTAAATCATTTGCGGCCTGCAACTGGCAAGCCACTTCAGTTATCAACGCATTCCAAATCAACGCGCCCAGCACGGTGGAACTTGGCCCCACCGCCCAAGGCAAGCCTTCCACGGCAATCAGGCTATCACCCGGCTCGCCGCCGTTATCAATTACAAAATCAGCCACTTCAAATAAGCGCGGGCCGGAGTGCACCACCTGCCGCGCGTATTTCAGCGCGCAAACAGCCACTACGGTTAATCCGTGCACTTTGCCCGCTTGGGCCATTTCCACCGGCACGCCGTTAACGCCACTGTTAGAAAACACCACCAGCACTTCACCGGGTTGCGGGCCGTAACGCTTCAACAATGGTTCCGCCACGCCCCGCTCCCGTTCACGCACCGCGGCCATTGAAGCGTTAACGTGCAACATCAAACTGGGCTCCAGAATGGGCACCACCGCCGCTAAACCGCCCGCGCGGAAATGGCCCTCCTCGGCCAAAAGATGTGAGTGGCCGGTTCCAAACACCAATAGGCGTTGGTCACGCCGCACGGCTTGGGCCATCACGCTAGCCACTTGCGCCAAGGTTTCCGCTTGCTCACGCCACACTTTTTCTTGCAACTGTTGAATGGCCTGCCAGTAGCGCCCAAGGCCGGTGTTGGGATACATCACCATCATCATCCGGCGTTTGGCGTTTGCAGTTGTGAGCGGAACTTGTACCGGTCACCACGGTAGGTAGAGCGCACGTATTCAATCGCGCGGCCGTCTTGCCGGAGCGTGAGCCGTTGGATGCGTAGCACAGCGGCTGGCGGCGTAAGATCAAGCAATTCAGCTTCATCCGGTTCAGCTAAACCGGCTTCAATGGTTTGTTCGGCGTGCGAGAGTTTGTATTGGTATTGATCTTTGAGCAGGCCGTACAGCGAGGCGTAGGCAAAATCATTCTGCAATAAGTTGGGAACCAACTCCAACGGCAGGTGTGCGTTTTCTAGCGCCAGTGGGCTACCATCTGATAAACGCACGCGGGAGAGCAGAACCACATCCGCCTCCGGCAGAAGGCGCAGGGCGGCGGCCACCTCCGGCGTGGCCGGAATAACGCGTGCTTCCAACACGCGGCTGGATGGCCGATTGCCCCGCTCACGCATATCTTGGCTAAAGCCGGTAACGGTGCGGAGTTGTTGGTCAATCTTGGGCTGGGCCACAAACGTGCCCTTCCCCACGCGCGTGTACACCAAGCCTTCACGGGCTAAGTCCAGTAAAGCCTGCCGCGCCGTCATCCGGCTCACTTGGTATTGGTCAGATAGTTCACGCTCGGATGGTAGGCGTTCATGAACGGGATACCGCCCAGAAGCGATTTCGGCCTCAAGGGTGGCTTTGAGTTGCATATATAGTGGGTCGGCGGATTCTCGGCGAAGGCGCATAATCTTTATCTGGTATTGAGTGGTATATACCAGTCTATGACAAATTTAGAGCGGAGTCAAGAGGGTGTTAGGAGTTTTAGCAAGAGGGGAGCAAACACGAACGAGGAAACAATACGCCTGTTTGGAACGGCAACCCACCCTTAGTCATCTAACGGGCTACGGACGGCGAGGCCGCCGCGTTGAAGCACATGCGTGTAAATCATGGTGGTTTTCACATCTTTGTGACCCAAGAGTTCTTGGATGGTGCGAATATCATAACCATTTTGGAGCAGGTGCGTGGCGAACGAATGGCGGAAGGTGTGCGGCGTAACATGTTTGGCGATGTTCGCCGTCTGCGCCGCTTGGCGAACAGCTTTTTGCACGGCTGTTTCGTGCAAATGATGACGCCGCGTAATGCCAGTGGTTACGTCTTTGTAAAGTGACGAAGCCGGAAAGACGTATTGCCAAATCCATTCTTTGTGCGCGTTGGGATACTTGCGTTCTAAAGCAAACGGCAAGTAAACGGAGCCAAAACCCGCCTTCAAGTCACGCTCATGCATAAGTTTTACTTGCTTCAGATGGTCTTGCAGGGGTGCAATGACCGCCTCCGGCAACATGGTCACTCGGTCATTGCCGCCTTTGCCGTCGCGCACTATGATTTGGTGATTGGCAAAATCCAAATCCTTGATCCGCAAACGCAATACTTCCATGATGCGCAAGCCACTGCCATACATGATTTGGGTAATAGTTTTGTAGATGCCCGTCAGGTGGGTAATGACTTGTTTGGCCTCTGAGCGAGATAAAACTACCGGCACGCTTTTGCCCGTTTGGGGCCGAAGGCGGTAAAGAGTTTCTTCTTCTAGCTCAATGTTTAATAGGTTACGGTATAAAAATAAAATGGCGCTCAAGGCTTGATTCTGAGTGGAACCCGACACTTTCCGCTCAGTGACCAAATGCGCAATAAACTGCGTAATTTCAGCTACGCCCATGTCTTTCGGATGACGCTTATCGTGAAACAAAATGTATTCTCTGACCCAGTAAACATAAGTCTTTTCGGTGCGGGTTGAATACTGCTTGACGCGAATCTGGTCGCGAAATTGATCAAGCAATTTCTTCGGAGCAGGTTTTGGCGGTTGCATTTGTGGCTTCGAGGGTGTGGCTTTATAATCTGTACATAGGGAATTATACAGCCAACGACTGTATAATCACCCATATTGGGGTTTTATATAGCCAGTGGCTGTATAAAACATAGTTAGGCGGCAGGCTTAAACAAGTAATAAAATATCAAACAAAAGACCACCTTTCGGTGGTCTTTTCTTCATTACACATCCAAGTTCTTCACGTTCTTGGCGTGGGTTTGGATGAACTTGCGCCGAGGGTCAACGGCGTCACCCATCAGCATATCAAAGGTGCGGTCAGCTTCGGCCGCATCTTCAATATCCACTTGCAAAAGCGTGCGGTTAGCCGGGTTCATGGTGGTTTCCCACAACTGCTCGGCGTTCATTTCGCCCAAGCCTTTAAAGCGTTGGATGTTGGCGCGCTCGGCATCTGTGCCCAACGCCTTCACCACCTTATCTTTTTCCGCATCGTTGTAAACATATTGCGCGTTCTTCTTATGCTCAATGCGGTACAGCGGCGGCTGGGCAATGTACAAGTGGCCCTGCTCAATCAAATTCTGCATATACCGGAAGAAAAAGGT
>JAEURM010000045.1 GCA_016789245.1 Anaerolineales bacterium | reverse complement strand
ATGAAGTGTACATGGGCGTTCTGCGGGAAGAGTGGGAGCGGGCAAGCGAAACGTGAAACGTAAAACGTGATGCCGCTAATTTGCAGGTTTAGCCAGTTGATTGAGACTTGCAATGACTGAGACTCACGTTTCACGAATAACGTTTTACGCTATTCAAACTAGACACTAATGAACACCACTCTCTTTACTGGCTCCCTCCTCCGCCTCACAGCGCCGTACTCTTTGGCAGAGGCGGAAACAATGGCGCGGTGGACGCATGATAGTGAATTTGCGCGGCTGTTAGATTCCGGCGCGAATTATCCGCTCTCTGCGCCGGATTTGATTGAGCGCTACAGTGACTTTAAGCCGGAGGTGGCTGCTGATAATTTTCTCTTCTTTCTGCGCCCGCTGGCGGAGGAGACGTTTCTGGGGTTTATGACCTTGGAAGATATTATGTGGCGGAATGGCAACGCATGGGTGGGCATTGGCTTGGGTGAGCGCGCCTACTGGGGCCGTGGGTATGGCACAGAAGCCATGCGGCTCATCAGCCGCTACGCGTTTGCAGAGCTAGGCCTGCATCGGCTCTCGCTCACCGTGTTTGAGTACAACTCGCGCGCCATCCGGTCTTATCAAAAGGCCGGCTTTGTAGAAGAAGGCCGCTTCCGGGGCTATGTGGCCCGCGAAGGCCGCCGCTGGGATTTAGTGTTTATGGGATTACTGCGCGAAGATTGGTTGAATGTAAGACGTAATGCGTAATGCGTGTTGCGTAAACGAAATACGGACACACCCTACGAATTACGGTTGAAATTATGCCCTTTACCCAACTTACCCCTCATCTGTTTGCCATGCAGTGCCGCTCCATGCACTACAACACTGGCGTGTTTATTAGCAATGGCGAAGCGGCGCTGATTGACCCCGGCCTGTTGGCCGATGAGTTTGACGCCATCCGCAAACTATTGCGCGCGCAGAAAGCTGAGCCGTGCTGGTTGATCCTCACGCATGACCATTGGGACCATGTGTTGGGGCCGGAGCAATTTCCGGGCGTAACGGTGGTGGCGCACAACCGCTACCGTGAGTTAGCGCCGCAAGACGCAGACTCGGTGCGGTGGGCGCTGGCGGATTGGTGGAAGCGCATGGGCGTGGCGCGCACTGAGCCGTTTGCGATGCCGCTCCCGGATGTGACGGTGGGCCATAACGGCTCACTCACGTTGGGCGCAATCACGTTGGAATTGCACCATGTGCCCGGCCATGCGGCCGACCAGTTGGCCGTGTATCACGCTGAAACTGGCACGTTATGGGCCAGCGATATTTTGAGTGATAGCGAAGTGCCGTACGTAAGTGATAACTTGCGCGATTATGGCCTGACGCTGGAGCGTTTGGCGAACTGGGATATGCGCGTGCTCGTGCCCGGCCACGGCACTTGGACGAACAACGCTGGAGAAATTCGGGCTCGCATTACGGGTGACCAAGCTTACTTGTGGGAACTGGGTTCCCGCGTGGCGGCGGGGGTGCGGGCCGGACATTCCATTGAAGAGACGGTGCAAATTTGCGCCGATATGCTTTACCGCCGTTATCCGAACTGTGAGTTTGACCACCAGTTGAATGTGGAGAGCGTGTACTTGGAGCACGGCGGCCCGGCTAGCCCCCAGCGTTACGGCTGGGGCAAAGATTGGCAGAATGCAGAGCGGAAATGGGAAGGTTAAAAGGCGCTGAAGCGCCTACAACCAACATGAACCAAAGAAATTATCAAGACGAGCGCGATTGGCACGCGATGTTGAACTTGCTGGTGGAAGGCCGCGCGGCCAACAATGGCGCGTACTACGTGCACACTGGTGATGTGAGTTGGTGGCTACACTACCATGATGCGGATGCATCTTTTGCCGAGCAAATTGCGTTGTGGGAAGACGGTGAACGCTTGCTGGGCTGGGTGCTGTTTACACCGGACGAAAACTTTTTTGATTTGTTTGTGCATCCCTCTCTGTGTGGCACAGCAGAAGCCGCCGCCATGCATGAGTGGAGCGAACGGCAGTTGGCGGCGTTAGGCGGTAAGACCGTGCGCCTGCAATTTATTGCGGCCAGTGACTCGGTACGCCGAACGTTTTTAGAGTCACGCGGCTACCAATTGGCGGACGAGAGTGAACATCTGCACCGCATGTATGTAACGCGGCGCACGCTCAATTCTCCAATCTCCAATTCCCCTTTGCCGGACGGTTTTACGATGCGTGGTTGTTTGGGTGAGGCTGAGTTGGAAGCCCGCGCCACCGCGCAGTACGGCGCGTTTCAATCTAAGTGGGAGTGGGGGAAGTACACAGCGCGGTGGCGGCGCTTTATGCGCTCGCCGGTGTACGTGCCAGAGCGGGATGTGGTGGCGGTGGCGCCGGATGGCCGAATAGCGGCCTTTGCCATTCACTGGGTGGATGCGGTGAACGGCGTGGGCTACTTTGAGCCGGTGGGCACGCACCCGGATTTTCAGCGGCTGGGCTTGGGCCGCGCGGTGCTAGCGGAAAGTATGCGCCGCATGCAGGCCGCTGGGTTGCCGTTTGCCAGCGTGTGTTGTGATGCCACCGACCCGCGCGCGGTAACGTTTTATCAGGCTTGCGGGTTTGAAATTGTGGAAACTTTGTTGATGTACCAAAAACATTTCGGGATTGAGTGATTGAGCAAATGGGTGATTGTTCTGCAACAATCACTCACTTATCCAATCACCCAGTGAAATTATGACTGAACAATTAACTCTAACTCCCACCGCTCCGGCGGGCTTTCTCTTTCGGCAGTTTGCGGGTGACCAAGACTACGGCAAGATGGCGGAATTGATTAATGCCATTAACCGCGCCGATGGACACGAGTTCCTTGAATCAATGGATGCGTTGATGAATCAATACGCGCACCTAGAAAACTGCGATATGGAAACGGATTTCATCTTTGCCGAGACTACCAGCGGGCGCACGGCGGCCTACGCGCGGGTGTGGTGGGAGATTGATGACGAAGGCGTGTTGCGGTTTCCGATGGTGCTTAACCTGCACCCTGAATTTCGGCAAATGGAATTGGGCCGCGCCCTACTCACGTGGGCGGAGGCGCGGGCGCGGGTCATTGCGGCCTCGCATCCGCATACCGGCCCCCGCACCCTGCAAGTTTGGGTGGCGGATATGGAGAAAGAGAGCGCCCGTGTGGCTTTGGTGGAAGCGTGTGGCTTTACGGCGGTGCGTTACGGCTACTTAATGACGCGTGATTTGAACGAGCCGATTGAAGACCGAGCCTTGCCGGCTGATGTGGAAGTGCGGCCCGTACAAGAAGCGCAATATCGCGCCATTTGGAACGCCCACATTGAAGCCTTCCGTGACCATTGGGGCTTCCGGGAGCCGAGTGAAGTGGATTACGAGCGCTGGCTAAACGAACCTGACCTTGACCACAGCTTGTGGCAGGTGGCGTGGGCGGGCGAGGAAGTGGCCGGCATGGTGCTTACGTTTATTCCGCACAAGGAAAATGATGCGTTTGGCCACAAGCGCGGCTGGACGGATCCCATCAGTGTGCGCCGCCCGTGGCGCAAGCAGGGTTTGGCCAAAGCGCTGATTCTGCGGAGCCTGAAACTGCTGAAAGAACTGGGCATGACTGAGGCCATGTTGGGCGTAGATACGCAAAATCCCAGCGGCGCTCTGCACTTGTATGAATCCTGCGGCTTTAAGCCCACCAAACGCGGTGCAACTTATCGAAAAAATTTGTGAGTTAGTCGGGTGGTCACGTAGTCGAATCGTCGCTACGTGACCACCTGACCACCCGATTACGAGATTAAATGACTGCTACGATTGAAGAATTTACACGTTGGCTAAAACTTGGGTTGGGGCGGGCAGTGTTGTACTTGCAAAAACATGATGCCACGCCCTACCGGGATGTGATTTTGGACGCCTGCTTGCATAACCGGGCGTATGACACCCAAATTGAAGGTGGCCGCGCCATGTATATGTTTGACATGATTAGCTTGACCAATGAAAAGGATTTTTATCGCGAACATATTCTCAAGGCTTTGGCGGACAACTCGGTTGAACTGGATAGGCAAGTGGATGATTTGGCTTTGTGCTTTGCCCAGCAAGGCGATGTTGAAGCGCGGCAATTGTTATATGACCATTTTGTTGAAAACTCGGCTAAAACGCATTTAGACGCTGGAGCCTTAATCAAATTAGATGGCTTGGCTGGCTTTGCCTTTGTAGTACATCAAATTGGTGGGCGGGTAATGGGCGATGATGATATTTGGGAAGACCACTATGTTTTGGGTTTCCTAGAGGAGCGTTTAGGTAAAGAGAATTATCAAACTGCCATAGCTCAGCTATCCAATGAGGGCGCACTTGTAAAGACTTACGTGGAAGCAATTGAAGCATATGAGGCCCAAAGAGCTAGCAGACAGTCTATCCAACCCGACGTGAAACAAGCGAGTTATGTGGATTTCCGTACGGCGCTATTGGAGAAACAGGAACTAAGTCGTTACCCAGTTCTATGGGGGCAATCCGCTTCGGAAGTTGATCTCCGTCAAGCCGCCGAAGATCTATTGATGGAGAAAGATAGACGTCGGCTCCTAATCTATTTGCGGATTTTTCACAAACGGCCTTTTCCTCTTGCGCCAGATTACTTGCTTAAGCTGGCGCAAAACTCGGATGATTGGGTTGCGGGTCGGGCCTTCGGAGTGCTTTCAAGAATTACGCATCCAACCGTGCGGGCTTTAGCTTTCCGATTGTTGGATGAGCCAGCGCCAAAGTGGAAAGGCCAAATAGTGGAACTATTGGTACGAAACTATCACGATGGTGATCACACTGTAGTTGAGGAATTAGTAGCTTCCTTGAAGGATGATGGTGAACGGCATAGTTTGGGTATGGACGTTAGAGACTTTTACGAGGCCCACCCAAATGCAGAGTCCGAGGCCCGCGTTACTAAGGCTATGTATGAGACCAACCCCTGTGCTCGTTGCCGTTGCGGGTTTGTGAGTCGGCTTGTGGAACTAAGTGTGCTTCCAAACTGGATGGCCGAAGAGTGTGCATGGGACTCTAACGAAAATACCCGTGAACTGATGAAAGATGTTTTGCTGAAAAAAACTGATAACCAACAGCCGTTGGCGGTGTGAGCCAATCACAAATCTGCAATCAGCAATCAAAAATGTTATGACTGTCATTAGCGGAAAAATCCTAAAACTTAATGGCTGGCCGGAGGGGCCGGTTATCCGGCTGGCGAAAGATGCCGCGCAAGCGTTGTGGGAAGCCGGGCTAGACCGCGATGCAATTCTGGCGCGGCTGGATGCGGTGCGCGAGAACCCTACCGCGTTTGCCAATGATGAAACGCTGGGTGAACTAGCGCGTGAAGTACTGGCGTTGAGCGAGCAATCTGCCGAGGCGCGCAGTGAAGAACTGCGGGCCGCGCCGTTGCCGTACCGCATTTGGGGCAAAGAGTTGATTGATGCGGGCGCGTTGGCGCAGATGGATAACGCTTTGCGATTGCCAGTGAGCGTGGCCGGTGCGCTGATGCCGGACGCCCATGTAGGCTACGGTTTGCCCATTGGCGGCGTGCTGGCTACGGAAGGCACAGTCATCCCATACGCGGTGGGCGTGGATATTGCCTGCCGTATGCGGCTGAGCGTGTACGAAGTTTCACCGATTGTACTGGGGCAAAAACCCGGCCAGTTTGAAAAAGCCCTGCTCAGCCAAACGCGCTTTGGCATAGGCGCCAAGTGGGGCAAAGGTGAGAAGCCGGAGCACCCCGTTTTGGATGATGATGACTGGTTGGAACTGCCGCTCTTGCGCCACTTGCTCGATACGGCCACTAACCAAATTGGCACCAGCGGCACAGGTAACCACTTTGTGGAGTGGGGAACGCTGGAACTAAAGGCTCCGTTTCAGGGCCTTTCGGCTGGGCAATATCTTGCTCTGCTTTCGCACAGTGGCTCACGCGGCGTGGGCTTTAAGATTGCGGATTATTACTCCAAGCTGGCCATGGAACTGCACCCCAACTTAGATAAAGCCGTGCGGCACTTGGCGTGGCTAGATTTGGATAGAGACGCGGGCCGTGAGTATTGGCTGGCCATGGAGTTGGCGGGCCGGTTTGCTTCGGCCAACCACTCTGTGATTCATCATCGCGTGGCCGCCGCCGCTGGGCTGAAGGAAGTGGCTTCGGTGGAGAATCACCACAATTTTGCTTGGCGAGAGAAACTGCTGGATGGCCGCACTGCCATCGTTCACCGCAAGGGCGCTACGCCGGCGGGTGAAGGTGTGTTGGGCGTGATTCCCGGCTCAATGGGTGATGCGGGCTACGTGGTGCGCGGGCGCGGCGTGGCCGAGGCGCTGAATTCCGCCTCCCACGGGGCTGGGCGGCAAATGAGCCGCAAGCAGGCGCTCAATTCCATCACCAAACACGCGCGCGATGCGTACTTGGACGAGCGCGGCATCACGCTCTTGGGCGGCGGGCTGGATGAAGCACCGCAAGCCTACAAGCGCATTCAAGATATTCTCAACGCGCAGAGTGAATTGGTGGATGTGCTGGGTAAGTTCACGCCCAAAATTGTGCGCATGGCAGATGAGGCGGGGGAGTGGTAAGAATGGTTATATGAACTCCGTAATAACCAATACACCACTAACTAATAACTTTTCCGCTGATGTAATTGTGATTGGTGCCGGAGCGGCTGGGATTGCGGCGGCGCGGAAGTTGGTGGATGCCGGCAAGCGTGTGATTGTGCTGGAAGCCCGCAACCGCTTGGGTGGCCGCGTGTGGACGCAAGAGTTTGCGGGCCTGCCCCCCGAATTGGGGGGCGTGGCGCTGGATATGGGCGCGGCGTGGGTGCATGGCTATGAGCGCAACCCATTGAGTGAGATGGCGGGCGTGGCGCTGAAGCCCAGTGATACCGTTTTGCTCGGCGCGGATTTGGCGCTATACGCCGAAGATGGCCGCCGCTGGACGAGCGCGGAAAGAGACGCTTTAGAAGCACGTTTTGATGAAGTAATGGAAAAATTGGAGCACTTGGCGGAGGAGCGTGAAGCGCAAGGCTTGCCGGATATTTCTATCTGGCAAGGCGTTGAACTGTTACAAAAAAATAGAGTAAGCACCCTGAGCGAAGCGGCCGCCCTGAGCTACAAACTCAACTCCGCTATTGAGCATGAGTACAGCGGCGCGGTGGAAGATATGTCTCTGCTTCATTGGGATGAAGACTTAACGCCCCAACAACTTGGCGAGGCAGACGCACTGCCAGAGGGCGGCTGGTGGCCCATTCTCGCGCCGGCCGCGCGTGGGTTGGAGGTGCGCCTGCAGAGCGCGGCCTCCCGCGTGGAATACGGCGGCCACTTGGTTAAGGTGACCTGCACCGTTCCTCGCAACGGCGTTGCGGGCGAAGCCGTTTTCACCGCGCCACAAGTGATTGTGACTTTGCCGGTGGGCGTACTGAAGGCCAATGTGGTGGAGTTTGTGCCGCCGTTGCCGGAGGCTAAATGGGCCGCTTTGCAAAACATTGGCATGGGCGTGCTGAATAAGTTGGTGCTTAAATTTCCGCGTAAGTTTTGGCCAGATACGGATTGGCTGGGTTACATTCACCCACGCCAAGGCTTTTGGGCCGAGTGGCTGGACTTGAGCCAACATACCGGCCAACCCATGCTCATTGCCTTCAACGCGGCAGAGTACGGCCGGGAAGTGGAGCAACTTTCGGATGCGGAGCAGGTGGCGCAGGCATTGGAAATTTTGCGCCGAATGTTTGGCGCGGCTGTGCCGGAGCCGGAAAGCTATGTGATTACGCGCTGGGCCAGTGACCCGTTTGCTTTTGGTTCCTACACCTATCTGCGGCCCGGCGGCTCTGGCGCTGACCGAGACACGCTGGCCGCGCCAGTTGATAACAAACTTTTCTTTGCTGGTGAAGCCACTCACCGAGAATATCTCAGCACCGTGCATGGCGCGTGGTTGAGTGGGCTGAGGGCGGCAAATGAGATTCTTAATAACCAATAACCAGTCACTATTTGGTTATTCGTTATTGGTTAGAGTGAGTTGAAATGTCTATCGTTAACTTATCTGGTTTGGGATTATCGTTCGGCGCGTTTGATGTGTTTAAGAACATCACGGCCAGCGTGCCCAATGATGGCAAGATTGGCCTAATTGGGCCAAACGGCATTGGCAAAACATCTCTGCTGTTAATTTTGGCTGGGCTGAGTACACCCAGCACGGGCAGTGTGCATTTGGCGCGCGGCAAACGGCTAGGCTATTTGCGCCAAGAAGCGGTGGAAGCTTTTGCAGACCGCGCCAACACTGTGTGGGCGGAGATGCTTTCGGTGTTTGAGGCGCTTCAGGCTTTAGAAGCCGAACTGCGCGCGCTGGAAGCTCGCATGGTGGGCGGTGACCATTCACCTGAAATTCTGGCTGAATACGGCGAGAAACAGGCGGCGTTTGAACATGCGGGCGGCTACGATTATGAAGTGCGCATCAAACAAACGCTGGAGGGCTTGGGCTTTGATAAAGCTTTGCACGCCACGCCCATTAAACAACTGAGCGGCGGGCAAAAAACACGCGCCCTGCTGGCCCGCCTTTTGCTAGAACAGCCGGATTTGCTGATTCTGGACGAGCCCACCAATCACCTTGATACCGAAGCCGTGGAGTGGCTGGAAAACACCCTGCATGATTGGCCGGGCGCTTTGCTGGTGGTGAGCCATGACCGTTACTTTTTAGATAACGTGGTGAACACCATTTGGGAGATGAGCCGCGTGAGCATGGAAGTGTACCGTGGCAATTACTCGGCCTATCTCACTCAGCGGGATGAGCGGCAAGAGCGCTTGCTTCAGATTTTTGAAGAAGAGAAAGCGCGCCTGCAAAAAGAGATTGATTTTGTAGTCCGCAATATTGCGCGCCAAAGCACCAACGCGCGGGCGGTGGGCTTGCTCAAGCGCGTGCACCGCGATTTGTTTCTCATTGAACATTTAGGCATTCAAGCGTTGCGCAGTGGAAAAAGTTGGGCCGAATCGGGCATTGCCCACCTTACGCCCGCGAGCGTGATTAATGCGGAAGAAGCTTTGCGGCAAATTAACGCGCTTCAGCCGCCGGTGGTGGGCCGCCACGCGCGCTTGGGCGTGCGCCTGAAAATTGGGCAACGCTCCGGTGATATTGTGCTGAGAACTTTTGGCTTGAAGGTGGGCTATGCCGCCAAAAAAGATGATGCCGGCAAATCTCTGTTCACTGCGCCAGATTTGACGCTCATGCGCGGTGAGTGCGCGGCCATCATTGGGCCGAACGGCGCGGGCAAAACCACTTTTCTCAAAACGCTATTGAGCAAATTGGAGCCGTTGGCCGGTGAAAGCAAGCTGGGCGCAAGTTTGAAAGTGGGCTACTTTGCGCAGGCGCAAGATGCCCTGCACGGCGATAGCACCGTGATGGAAGAGCTTCAGCGGCATCAATACATGTCCCCCGGCGCGGCGCGCAATTATCTCGCGCAATATCTTTTTCGCGGAGAAGATGTGTTCAAGCCCGTGGAAGCGCTGAGCGGCGGAGAGCGTGCGAGGCTGGCACTCGCTTTGCTGGCGCTGGATGGCGCGAACTTGCTTCTGCTGGATGAGCCAACCAACCACTTGGATATTCCGGCGCAAGAAGTTTTGCAGGAAGTTTTGGAGAACTACGAAGGCACCATCTTGCTCGTCTCCCATGACCGTTACCTGATAGACCGTTTGGCTACGCAAATTTGGGAAGTGCGGCATGGGCAGATGACGCTGTTTACGGGCACGTGGCGCGAAATGGTGGCCGCGCGCACCAACAGCACCGTGGCCCAAGTAGGCCGCGGGGCAGAGCCGAAACGTGCCAACGCTGAGGCCGCG
Source organism: Anaerolineales bacterium (assembly GCA_016789245.1). The sequence continues at coordinate 748 of JAEURM010000045.1, read as the reverse complement.
CCGCCGCCCAAAATCAGCGCCGTAAAACCCACACCCAAAACGGATAAAGAATCCAAGCGGCGGGCCAAAATGTTGGCGGAGCTAGAAGAAAAGATTGCGCTGAAAGAAGTGGAAGTGGGTGCGCTGGCCGATATGCTTCAAGCCACCAACGGCGATGCCAAACGCGCCCGTGTTGTGAGTGAAGAATTCGCCTACGCCCAGCGTGAGCTAGAAGAGCTGATGGGTGAGTGGGAGAAGATAAGTAAAACGTGAAACAGCTTGCCCTGAGCTTGCCGAAGGGTGAAACGTATTGCGTAACGGAACACGCAATACGCACTACGAAAAATTATCAACCTTATGAACACCAGCAACCCTTTTCCCCAATTGACTAACTATACTTTCCGCGCCCTCACGCGCGAAGATTTACCCACTTTGCACGCCCTTATGCTCACCGCCGTAGAAGCGGATGGCGAAGATAGCGTGGATGCGCTGGAAGATTTGCAAACGCAATTTGATGACCCATGGTCTAACGCGGAAACAGATTCCGTGGTGGCGCTGGCGGCGGGCGGCGAACTGATTGCGTTTACGCGCTGTTTTCTTTCGCCGGAGCCGGGCGCCGAAGCGCGTTGCCACACGTGGACGTATCTCCATCCCGCGCACCGCACAGAAGCACTGGAAAACGCCCTGTTTGGTTGGGTGGTAGCCCGCGCTCAACAACGTTTGGCCGCTTTGCAAACTGAAGTGCCGCGCTTCATCCAAATGGGCACGG